>JBJFHV010000328.1:0-1870 GCA_051894015.1 Acutalibacteraceae bacterium
GCATGGCTCGGTGCTGACGTTATCAAGGTTGAACGTACCAACACTGGTGACCCATGACAACATTTTTCGCTTTTATATCCTTCGCCAAAAAGTAAGCGATCAGACTCAAGGGCAAAAACATATAGATAAAAAATAAGTTTGAAAATACCATTTTTCTCCTCCGTGAAGCAGTATCTACATACCGTATAGCACATCTGTTTAAAACTATAAAAGGAATATACACTAAACGGGCGCTTTTTTATTGCCGAATATGAATATTACGATTTTTTAACAGTTATTTTTTTAAAGAACTTAATTCTCAGGCGTGAAATCCGGAAAAACCGATATTTTCTCTGTGCGTACCGGGAACAAGCATGGTGTTTGCCCTGAACACGGCATCATAACCGTACTTTTCCCGGATCGAAAAGATCTGGTTTTCAAGCCTTTCAAGCTTTTCCGTCTTGTTTGCGTCGCTGAAAAGACTGTACTGATAGCTGCATTTTTCGCCGACAAGTCCCGCCGCCCTGATTCCGACCGAGCGGATATTGTCCTGCCAGGACCAAAGTTCACGAAAGAGCCGCATACCGTAAGAAAAAAGCTTTTGCACAAGTCTTGTCGGCTCATCAAGCACACATTGTTTTTCCCGGGTAACGAGAGCGGTGTCTCTTACGCTGATCTGAACAAGGGTAGCAAAGGCTCCGTTTTCCCGAAGGCTTCTTGCAACCTTATCGGCAAGATAAAGCAGTACGCTTTTTACCTGTTCTTCGCTTTCAAGATCCGTCCGGCACGTCATACTTCTTCCGAAGCTCTTCGCCGGCGGCATAAGAGACTGTGACAGCACAGGTGAGTTGTTCAGTCCTTTTGCATTCCGACAAAGCTCTAGCCCTGCCTTGCCCAAAAGCAAAGTGAGTTCTTTTTCATCGCAGGCGGCAAGCTCGCCCAGGGTATAGACACCGATTGCATTGAGACTTTTCTTCGTTGACCGACCCACCCCGATCATCTCTTCGATTTTCAAAGGCCAGACAATGTCCCGAAAGCTGTCCTTCGGGATTACGGTAACGGCGTCCGGCTTTTTCAGGTCGGAACCGAGCTTTGCAAAAATCTTATTGAAGCTTACGCCGACGGAAATCGTCAGTCCGATCTCTTTTTTTATCCGTTGACGAAGTGTTTCGGCGATTTTTTCTCCGCTACCGAAAAGCATCAAACTACCCGTAACGTCAAGCCAGCATTCGTCAATTCCGAACGGCTCGACAAGGTCGGTGTACTCCTCGTAAATTTTCCGCACCAGAGAAGAAAAACGCAGGTATTCGTCGTAATGCGGTTCGGCAATCACAAGCTCGGGACAGACAAGCTTTGCTTCCCACACGGGCTGAGCGGTTTTCACGCCATATTTCTTCGCTTCCTCATTTTTGGCAAGCACGATTCCGTGGCGTTCCTCCACACTTCCGCAAACCGCCATCGGAACGTTTTTGAACTCCGGGTGATAAAAACACTCAACCGAAGCGAAAAAATTATTCAGGTCACAATGGAGAATGGTCCTTTCCGACACAGCGTCCGCCTTCTTTCGAACATTTGTTTGTTTCAGTATAGCACAAATGTTCGAACTTGTAAAGAGAAAATCGTACAAATGTTCGAATATCTAGAAGAACAAAAAGACGTCTTCTGCGTCGTATTTGTGTGGTAAATTTTAGTTTAGTCGCGTGGCGACACCAATGCCGGGGTACACTGTGCTTGATTGAAAGCTGATTGCCCGAGCAGTGAACTGAGTGATAAATCTTAGTTTGTCTCACTAATTGTTAGTTTGCGCTTTTTGGAATTAGCTACTTCTATATCTTTCCCTTTGCGCTAGTGCCGCGCGGGCACATACTTTCTTTCAGACGAAAAAGAAAGT
>JBJFHV010000329.1:0-1869 GCA_051894015.1 Acutalibacteraceae bacterium
GGATTATATTGAGCTTCGTGATATGCTTATCGGTGCGGAAAGCTTCGGTGACGCTGACGCCAAGCAAGGTATTATTTTCATTGACGGTATTCCGGCCCTTGACAATGATCTTGAAAAGTATAAAAATGCAGGCCCGAACAATGAGCTTTATCTCTGCTCCGGCCAGGCGGTTGCTTTTGAAATCTGGGCAACAGCGGTTCCCTCAGATATTCAGTTCTCGGCGAAGTCGGCTAAAGGCGAGGCTGTGGTTTCGCTGACTTATAACAGTCAGAACGTGACCAAAACACTGACCACGGCAACTGAAATGTATTATTCGTTTAATTCGCTTCTTCCTGTCGGCAATAAGCTGACATGGACGCAGACAACCGTTGACGGTACGGCCTATTACACGACGGGCACGATTGTTATTGCAAACTCGTCTGAGCAGGATACGATCCTTTCAGTCGGCAATATCAAATGGACATTCTCTGTGACCGGTGCAAACGGATACTTCAGAATTCCGACAGAGCCTGTTGCGGAAACGGTAGCACTGATGTCAACAAGACGGACGCTCAGCAGTGCTTATGCTTCGGTTTCTTCGATGTATACGGATCTTGCGATATCGGACGAAGATGTAACTGTTGAAAACAGCAATCCCGTTGCAGGGGAAAATATTGTCATCACCGTTGAGACTTCAGATGATGTCAAGACGCTTCTGATCAAAGATGCAGACGGAAATGTTGTTGAACCCGTAAGTATCGAAGAAGTGGCTTCCGGACTTGAAGGCGACGGAACGAAGCAGTGGAAGGTTACCCTGAATGAAACAGAGGCCGGTACCTATGTTTATACAATAACCGGTGTTAACGAATACGGTCTTGAGGGCAGTGATCCTGTTGAATTTACGGTAACGGTCAGTGCTGTTCCTGACGCCGAAGAAGAAACAAAATCGTTCTTAGACAAACTGAAAGGTTTCTTTGAAAAGATTATTGATTTCTTCAAAAAGCTTTTAGGCATTTTTCAATAATTGAAGAGGAGGGAGAATGTTTATGAAAAAGAAATATGAAAGTCCCAAAATAATCTTTGAATCATTCAAGCTTTCTTCAAGTATTGCAGCAGGCTGTGAAGTCCTTTCAACGCCGGCGGCGGCCTTCGCGTGTCCGGTGGTTGATCCTGAGATCGGCAGATCAATCTTTACAACGGATAATGGTTGTGACTTGACTTCTCCGGATTTTTTAGATAAAATCTGCTATGATGTTCCGCTGGAAAACTATAATGTCTTTTCATCATAACGGAGTATTTCAGTAAACAGTGATACGCTCTGCCTGCCTGATTGAACGGGCGGGCAGAGCATGAACATTTTTGAGCTTATTGATCATGTCAATGTCGTAAGCTTCACCTTCGAAAGCCGCTTTTAAAAGCAGGCTTCAACCTATGCCTTTTTGCAGGCAGGTGATAAAACGGCTTGTCGTGCAGAAAGGATATTTTTATGAATTTCGACCGTTTATTAAAAAGCTTAACTGTTGTTTTGTTTTTGCTTATTTTTGCCGTTTTCAGTTTCGCTTCCTGTTCAAAAAACGCGGAGAATCATGTGTCCGATGGTCAATCGGCTTCTTTGGCATCCTCGGAAAATGATAAGCAAAGCACTGGAAGCGAAAGCGACAGCGAAAATGAGAGTCCGGATCATACTTCGGCGGATTATGCCGCTTCGGAGGATAACGTAAGCCGGAATTCACAAAAAAATGATGACATCACCGAACGGAAGGAATCAGAAAATCAGAATTCTGACGATCCGATTTCTGCCGCATCGGCATCTTCACAAGAAACAACCAAAACAGCCGATCAGAATGTACAGAATTTTCAATCGGATACCAAGGCAAGCGTAATCGTAAA
>JBJFHV010000330.1:0-1862 GCA_051894015.1 Acutalibacteraceae bacterium
CAGGCACAGCAGGCGCAGAACAATCAGGCGCCTTCCGTTCAGGAGACTGCTGAACCCGTTCAGGCTCAGCCGACAGAAGAGAAGAACGACGATTACGAAGATATCTTCTCCGTACCCGCCGGCAAGAGCGAAGGTACGCTTGCCGCCGAAAGAAGAGCTTCTCAGCAGGAAAGCAGCTTTGAAGTGGAAACCCCGAAGAAAAAGGCGTCTTCGATTTTTGACGATCCGGACGAAGATGAAAGCGATGTTCTTCCGATTTTTAAGGGCAGAAATATTTTCGGCAACAACTGATATCAATCATAAAAAGAGGCTGTCGCTGCTGCGGCGGCTTTTTTGTTTGTCAGACTGAACGTAAGATGCTTTTTCGTGCTGAGCCGGAAAAAAACTGTGAAAGTAAGCAAAACGGATATAACAAGGAGATTTCCTGTCTTTTTGAGCAATATTTTGTATCGCACGGTGACGAAAATGTCGGACAGACCGAACAGAACCAAAATATTTAGCTGTAAATGTAAATATATATTAAAATCAGGGGATTTTACTTGACCTTTTCCAATTTTTTTGATATTCTATATAAAGAATAATTTGACTATGGGTCAGAATCGCTTCATAGGGAGGATATGCGTGATATGAAGATGGATAAATCAAAATCAACAATTATAGCTTTGATTGCGCTTGTTATTGTTTGCGGCGGCTCTTTTGTCGGCGTAAAGATGCTTAACAACAAAACTGCGGTCAAGGCTGCAACGGATACGGTGAGCGTCAGCTATACAACTACGGCGCCCTCGTCCGAATCGACATTCGCCTCAACAACGTCTGCCTTTTCTTCTTCATCGTCTGTAGACATTCCCTCCACTCTTCCGATCGCAACGCTCAAGAGTGAAGAAAACGAAAACAAGGACGATCAGGATACAACGAAGTCGAACCCGTTTACTACTTTCGCTGATTCTCAGAATTCGAGTTCATCGACAACGAAAAAGAACGAGGGTAGTGCCACCACGAAAAAAGCAGAGACAACATCTACGACGAAGGCAACGACTGCGGCAACGACAAAGTCCAACGAAGAAAAGACAACCGCTGCTCAGGAAATGATCAAGAGCGCTGCTATTTTCTCCGACGGTTTTTTAAGCTATATGTTTGATCCTGAGGGCGATTACTATTTCACGGTTGATGACCCGTGGCAAAGAAATTTCGGCTTCAACGAGCTGTATGATGTGGGCGCACCGTTTGTTGTATTCTACTACGATACCATGCGTTGCAAATTCAACTATGACAACAAAGACTGGCTCATTCAGTTCTGGAAAGGTCAGTACGGCTTTGTATTTATCGGTGCGGAAATCGGCGTATACAATAAACCCGAATCCCGTACGGCAGAGCATTTCGACTGTGCAAGCGATGAAGATTCGCTGATGATGTCGATGACCTTCTATCGTGACGGCAAGGAGCTTCTGACAAGAGACTATGCGAAATATTGGTGGTGCACCGGTTTCGTTCCTGGAAAGCTTGACAAGTTCTCAGACAGATCTGAACTTTCCATTAAATGCCGTATTACGATGAAAGATTATAAGATGCTCATCGGTATGGCGGGGGCTCTGAAAGAAAACGGAATGGAACTGAACAAGGATTATACGACATCCGGCCTTGATATGTTTATCACGTGGTAATAATTTATTAAAAAAAATTATCATTGCTCTTGATATTTGAAAATAATTGTTGTATAATCGGCTTAAAATGATTATGTATATTATCGGTGCAAGCCGTTAATATAAATATTATGAAAGGAAGATGGTTTGTCATGAAAAAGTTTTTAGGTATACTCGTAGCAATTTCGCTTTGCCTTTGCATGCTTGCTCCGGCTGCGTTTG
>JBJFHV010000331.1:0-1857 GCA_051894015.1 Acutalibacteraceae bacterium
GGTGTCGTCAATGGTTTCATCATGAAGCGTTACCACGTCGGCGATTGCCTTGCCGGAATCTTTGTCGAAAAGGCGGAAAACGGTTTTGGCGCAGGGGTTGGTAATTTTGCTGACATTCTCACTGATTTTGATTTTCGGTGTAATGCTTCCGTTGCTCTCTTCAACAGCACTGATTTTGTATACGCCGCCGAAAACAGGAGCAGAGGCTGCTGTGATCAGTCTTTCACCGACGCCGAAGGAATCGACTTTTGCGCCCTGAACGAGCATATCACGGATCAGTTCTTCGTCAAGAGAGTTGCTCGCACAGATCTGACAATCGGGGAAGCCGGCATCGTCGAGCATCTTTCTTGCTTTCTTGGAAAGGTAGGTGATGTCGCCGCTGTCGATTCGGATTCCCTTCGGACGGAAGCCGCGGGGGAGGACCTCACGGTTGAACGCTTCAATCGCGTTGGGAATACCGGATTTTAAAACATTATACGTATCGACAAGCAAAATGCAGTTGTCGGGGTATTGTCTTGCATAGGCTAAAAAAGCGTCAAGCTCGCTGTCGAAAAGCTGAACCCAGCTGTGCGCCATGGTTCCGACGGCCGGAACGCCGTAATCTCTTTCGTCAAGGGCGCATGCCGTAGCGTCACAACCTCCGATATAAGCCGCTCTTGCGCCGTAAATGGCCGCGTCAAAGCCCTGCGCACGACGGGATCCGAACTCCATAACGGTACGGTTGCCGGCGGCACGTTTGATGCGGTTAGCTTTCGTGGCAATCAGGCTTTGGTGGTTGATCGTCAGAAGCACCATGGTTTCAATGAGCTGAGCCTGAATGACAGGACCTCTTACGGTGACAATCGGCTCCCCCGGAAAAATCGGTGTTCCCTCGGGAACCGCCCAGATGTCACAGGAAAACTTGAAATTGCGAAGATAGTCGAGAAACTCGTCACCGAATCCCTTTTTCTTTAATAAAGCAAGGTCCTTTTCTGTGAAGCTGAGATTCTGAAGATAGTCGAGAAGCTGACGGACGCCTGCCATGATGGCAAAGCCGCCGTTGTCGGGCACCTGGCGGAAGAACATATCAAACCAGGCAATTTTATCTTTCATACCGTTTTGAAAATAGCCGTTCGCCATTGTCAGCTCATAAAAGTCCATGAGCATGGTAAGGTTTCTTGATTCCAGTGTGTTACCCATGAAGTATCACTCCCAAATGATAGATTACCTTGTATTATAGTATGAAAACAACTGCTTAAAAATCAGTTTTAGAATTATATG
This sequence comes from Acutalibacteraceae bacterium, assembly GCA_051894015.1. Taxonomy (GTDB): domain Bacteria; phylum Bacillota; class Clostridia; order Oscillospirales; family Acutalibacteraceae; genus UBA6857. The sequence continues at coordinate 1,261 of JBJFHV010000331.1, forward strand.
ACGGAAATCTGCTTTTTATTTTCGGTTTCATATAACATGGTGATGAGTATGTTTATCGACTGATCACAGCATGAGCAAGGATTTGTAACAATTTATAAACGAAAATTAACAAAATATGCGAATTTTTTCAGCATTTTTAAATAATTTGATATTGACAAAAAACAAGCACATGTGATAATATTTGTTTAAATGAAAGACTTCATTATTCATAATGATTTTTTTCAATTATTTTATGGGGTGTGAAAAACATGAGAATCAGAAAACAACCGCTCGGCACCAGAAATATTGTCGGTGCCAAAGTTGAGGCCAAGAGAAAAGAACTTGGCATGAAACAAATCGATCTTCTTACCCAGCTTCAGATCAGAGGCGTTGAACTCACCGCTTCCGGTCTTTCAAAGCTTGAAGGTCAGATCAGAAGCGTATGCGACTATGAATTGGTTGCAATCTCAGATGTTCTGGGCGTTTCGATCAATTGGCTCGTCGGTAAGGAATAAGAACGGCGGCTGAGCCGCTGAAAAAGTAGTTTTGTTTTCTACATGAAATCTCCACTGTTAATACAGTGGATTTTTTTGTTCAATCCGTCGAACATATTTGATA
>JBJFHV010000332.1:0-1856 GCA_051894015.1 Acutalibacteraceae bacterium
TGCACCCCGGCATTGGTGTCGCCACGCGACCGGCTCGGGCACTCAGCTTTCAATCAAGCACAGTGCACCCCGGCGTTGGCGCCGCCATGCGACCGCCACGCGACCGATAAAAATGAAGGATCACCTACAAAACACCTTCTTTTCTGTCACACCGGCCAGACATACTTGCAAAATTTTCAGCTTTTGTCAAAAAGTTGTTTACAAACTTGACAAAAGCTGTTATAATATTTTCATAATTTCATATCGGCATCGGAATCAGGGAAATTCGGGTGAAAGTCCCGTGCAACCGCCATTACCGTAATTCAGCTTTGCTGTTAAGTCGGAACGCCTGCCCGATGCAGTCAAATCTCACTTTTGGGTGAAGGAAAAGTGCTTGACGTTCTGCGCTGTACGGCGTACTTACAGTATATCTGCGTCCTTTTCCTGAGTGAAAGGGACGCTTTTTTTCGGAGGATAAAGAATTGAAAAAAATTCACGTTTTTGTTTTATTTTTTACCGTTTTTCTTGCACTCAGCGGCTGTTCTACACCCGCCGCCCGTGACGTAACGGCTTCTTCAGCTTCGATAACGACAACCGAATATACAACGGCCAAGGCCGAAACTTTTGCCGGGACTGAAGCTTCTTTTGCCGAAACATCGTCAACAACCGATACAACAAATTCTGTAACAACACGGACAACAACAGTGCAAACAACCGTAAGCACCGGTACCGAAGCCGTCACCTCTGAAATACAGACCGAGCCTGCAACGACAACCGTAACGACTGTCACGTCTTCAACCGCACAAACACAACCGACGGAAAAAGAGACGGAAACCAAAGCAAAATCTCTTTGGTCAATTTTCGGCGGAAGTTCGGATAAAAACGGCAAAAACAGTACAACAACCAAAAAAACGGTAGAAAGCACTGACATCTGCTTTGTCACAATCCGATGCGACACAATCAAAAACAATCTTTCCTCGTTAAAAAAAGGGAAAGAGATCTTTGTTCCGAAAAGCGGCGTAATTCTTGATCATGCCAAAGTCGAATGCAAAAGCGGAGAATCCGCCTTTGATGTGATCAAACGAGCATGCAGTGAAAATGTCTGCACCGACAACTGTACATATTGCCGGAAGGGCGGCATTCAGCTTGAATACAACTTTACGCCCGCTTTCGGGACGTATTATATCGAGGGAATCCATCAGCTTTACGAAAAGGACTGCGGCAGTATGTCCGGATGGATGTTCAGCGTCAACGGAGAATTTCCGACCGAGGGATCAAGCTCCTATCCCGTGAAGCCGGGCGACGAAATCGTTTTCGCCTATACCTGTGACATGGGTGACGACATCGGGAACGCCTATTAACGGTAACCTCTGCTTTGTACGGTGCACAGTGCAGGCAGTCTTACATAAAATTAACCAAAGAAAGGAACAACCAACATGAAAACATTCAGAAAAACAGTAAGCGTCCTTCTTTGCGCGGTCATGCTTCTTTGCGTTTTCGCTTCTGCGGCCTTTGCGGCAAGCGAAAATCTGACGGTGAAGCTTCGTGTCGAGGGCATTGACACTTGCCTCTATTACGACGACGTCACGGTCAGTAAGGGCTCGACTGCCTACGACGTACTCAAAACCGCTGACGACGCAAGCGACGATCTTACTGTCACCGCGTATGACAGCACCTACGGCAAGTATGTTGCGGGAATCAACGGCATCTTCGCCGGCTCGTACACCGAAAAAGCATGGGACGGCTGGCTTTACCGCGTCAACGGCACAGAACCCGAGGTCGGCATTGACTCGTTTACCGTTTCAAACGGCGACTCGGTTGTTATCTATTACGGCGATCCGTACAACACCGGTATGCAGTACCCGACCGTAAAAACC
>JBJFHV010000333.1:0-8716 GCA_051894015.1 Acutalibacteraceae bacterium
AGGAGAGGATAGGAAAGACAAAACGGCTGATTGAAAAGTATTACGGGATATTAGAGAAAAAATGAGACGGAAAATACGGCTTTGGGGGTGGCAGGATGAATCGGATTGAAATAAAAGCGAATGAAGTTGTTGTGAAGAGGAACAACCTTTTGATTGTTTTCGGTGTGTTTGTCCTTGGTATCGGAATTGGGGTTGTGCCGATGCTGTTGGACTTCCCGAAGCCGGAAATAACGGGAGAATATGAATTGTCCGAAGTGTTCGGGTTTTTGTTCGGCTGCTTATGGCTTCTTGTTATTTCGGGAAACGGTATTTTTTGTATCACAGCAGGCTTTAAGCGGATTGTGATTGATTCGGACGGCGTGACGTGCAAGGGTCTTTTCGGCGTGAAAAAGCTGTCATGGTCGGCGGTAGCCGATTACGGCGTGTATTGGGACGGTCAGACAAGACCGACATCTTTTCATGAATATGTGTTGTATTTTGCAGATGCGGTTTTGCCCGTCAACCGGAAATTAACGAAAAAGAAGCCCGGGAGAAATACGGTCAAAACGCATTTCTTGAGCGTTCGATTTTCCGATGAGCCGGAAAAAATCCTTGCGTTCTGTCGCCGGTATTCTTCGGTTACGCCGTTTATCTGCGATGAGGACAAAGCACTGAACAGGCGGTGAGGGTATGTACGAAAAGATTACCAATGTTTTGCATATTGTCTTTTTCCTGTTGATCGGTCTCGGGATCGGCATGGCTTGCATCAGTAGCTTCCTTAGCACGGACAACAATACCGACTATATGGAAATACAGTCCGAATGGAGGACGCCCGAACCGATCGACTGTGTGCTCGCAGACAGCGAAGGCGGCTTGATGTATGTCTGCTATTATGAGGGCTCAGCGGTTAATGTATATGACGAAAAATCAGGTGCGTTTCTCTGGGCGGTGTCCGTGCCGTCTCTTCGCGGCAGTTGCTTTGATCTTGGCGGCGGGACGCTTTCGATTTACGACACAAGCGAAGCGTATCGGTATGACAGCCGAACCGGCGTCTTTCTCGAAAAAGGGGAGAGCGACACCTACGGACTGCCCTTTGACCCGGAGGAAGACATGTCCGCACAGGGTGAGCCGGTGCCGGGCGAGGTTTATTATGACCAATATGAGGTTTTCAGGATCAATCCCGACGGCTCGAGGACGACGCTTGTTTCCGCCCCGTGGTGGGCTGATTGTTTCAATGCTTTTATCTGGTGGCTTGTCAGTTTTTCGGGCGTTTTCGGCAAAGCTGTACTTTTTCTGATGGATAAGATACGGCAGAGCGTCAGAGCAAAGAGGGCGGTTTTGTCCGATTTTCCGGAGAATGTAAGCTGACCGACAAGGTACACTTCAGATTATTCCTGTAATAATTGCGTTATTGTTTCTTATCAGGGGTGAGGTTATGTACGAAAAGATTACAAAGGGTCTGGATGTTGTTTTTTCGGTGCTGTTCGTTCTTTGTATCGGCATGTGTTTGTTCAGCAGTTTTCTTTACACCGACAACAATGCCGACTATATGAAGATACAGCCCGAACTGCGGACACCCGAGCCGATTGAATGTGTGCTGGGCGACCGCAAAAGCAGCTTGATATACGTCTGTTACACGGAAGGTTCTGCGGTCAATGTGTATGACAGTGAGTCGGGTGAATTTCTCTGGGCGGTGTCGGTCCCATATCTTCGCCACACTTATTTTAACCTTGCCGCAGACAGACTGGTGATTTACGGCGCAAATGAAGCGTATTTTTATGACTGCAAAACCGGCGCCTTTCTTGAAAAAGGGGAGAGCGACGCCTATGGACTGCCCTTTGACCTCGAAGACACAACCATACAGGGCGAACCGGTGCCGGGTGAGATTTATTATGATACATATGATGTTTACAAAGTTAATCCCGACGGTTCGAGCACGATGATCGTCTGTGCACCGTGGTGGGTTGATCTTTTCTTTGTTCCTATCTGGTGGCTGTTCGGTTTTTCGGCCGGACTCGGTAAGGGCGCGCTGATGCTTCTCGAGAAGGTCAGGCAGGGTGTCAAAGCGAAAAAGGCGGCTCAGGGCGATTTTTCGGGAGAATATGAGCTGACCGATAAGGCGGCCGCTTTTACCGTTCGTTTTTATCAGGCGGAAAGTGTTGTCCATATCCTGCTGGCTGTCATGATTGCAATCTTTACCGGTTCTGCGCCGAAGGTGACACTTCTGGCTGTTCCGGTGGCGATTGTGTTCATTTTAGCGCAGATCGTATTGGTCAATCTCCTTGACAGACGGACGCTTACGGTTTACGAGAAGAAAACCGTTTCGATGTGGAAGGCTGTCAATTGGGGAACCATGATTTCAGCCTTACTGACGCTTGCGGTTGTTTCTGTCCTTCACGGCGGAGAACTTCAGCTTTGATATGGAAGCATTTTATGAAAATTGTTGATTTTTTGTGAAAACTGTGCTATACTTGGTTCACAAAATTTTAAAGGAGGATTTCGCTATGAAAACACTCGGCGATCTTATCAACTTCTTCAAGGGTCTTTATGAGCTTATCCTTGATTTCATCAACAAGTTCATCAAGAAGGACGACGAAACCGAAACAACAGCTCAGGCATAATGTGAAAGGCTCTCCTTGCGGGGAGCCTTGTTTTTTTACGGTTTATTGATGTAAATTTTCGATTTGTGCGGCAACCGGCAATAAAAGTGAATGGATTTTGAATTTTCTATTGACATTGTTTTAAAGTTATACTAAAATAAAGAAAAAGATGCTTGGTTTTAAGCATCAATCGACTACCATTTTTAAGGAGGAAAACACAATGGATAACGGATTTTTTGTTTTTGTAAAAACTTATTGGGAAGAGATCTGCGAATTTTTTGACGCTCTCTTTGATTTCGTAAAAGCTCTCTTCAACAAAGCAACCGAAGAAGAATAATTGATTCGTCGGTTTGCGCTTTTCATCGCATTTTTGCCGGGAGATTTTCTCCCGGTTCTTGTTTTTGGATCTGTTTTTTGTGAGAAAAGTGACTGTTTTCCGTTAAAATGATGAATTTTTTTTGAATTAACTATTGACATTGTTTAAAGAATGCTGTACAATATAGGCAAGTTAAAGGCCTTGGGTCTTTGATTAATACGTGTAATAGGAGGAAATATTCATGATCGATCTTAACGCTTCTTGGAGCAGCTTCATCGCATTCCTTAATGAAAACTGGAAGGCTATCGTAGAGTTCTTTGATAAGCTTTGGGCATTCGCAAAGAACACAGTTCTTAAGGACGACAGCATCTTTGCTGATCTTGACACAACAGTTGCTGAATAATCAATTGTACTGTTTTAAAATTTGAAATTTTAAAATGGAAGGCCGCCTGATTTCTCAGGCGGCTAGCCTTTTTTATGCAGATTTATTGCTTTGTGCTGAATCTGCTTTTTTATTTAAAGGCGATATATGCGTATGATCTGTCAAGTTCATTAAGTTTCGGATAGACTCCGTAAGACGAATAGGTTTCGCTTTGCGCCACTTTAAATCCGACTTTTTGAAGAACAATTCCTTTAGAGGCTAATCCTCTCGCCGCAACGGCAAGATAGATGACGGGGTTTTCGCCGCTCATTGAAAGAAGGGCCGTTGACGGAGCAAAGACGAGAACAAATTTCGGATAAAAACCGAGATTAATAACCTGATGATTTCCGTCTCCCAAGCCGGTATAATCACCGATGACAAAAGGTTCTCCCAAATAATTCTTTTCTTCTTCAGTAAGGTGCGACGTGGTGTCGTTGACATGGGTTTTGCACATGAAATCCGCGAACGGCCGAAGAACGCTGTCTGCGGAAACCGATGCCGGACATTGTTCATAGGAAAAGAACAGCTTGCACGGAAGGCAAAACACTTTCAGGCTGTCGTCAACATAAACCGAGCCGATTTTAAATCCTGTCATCTTGCCTTCAAAATATCCCAAAAGGATATCCGAAAGCTTCAAAGCCAGTTCATTGATCTTTGCATTGTTTTCGTCGAGCGGAGCGTAACAGTTCATTTTGATAACAATTTCCGTCTTCTGACAGCACTCATAATTGTCGTTTTCAAAAAGCTGTGATTCGCTTTCGTGGCCGTTGAGAACAACATAATAACGGTCAATCGGTATCGGGTCGCATATCGTGTCATAAGCGACACAAGCCGTTACCTCAACCGGCAGATTTTCGCTGGCATTGATTTTCTGACAGGCCTTCGTGATAATTTCGTTTGTATCCATTGTTTCTCCTTTCCGTATGCTAATTGCTGACCCGGTGGACGATTGACCAGCAATAGCACTCCTTTTCTCCGAAGCGGACGGTTTCGCTGTGGTCACAGCAATATTTTCCGTCCGAGGCGGTAATGATGACATTTTCCCGATCATTTTGCTTGAGCTTGACATCAGGCTGAGAGATCAGCAAATACTTTTTCGTCGTGTTGTACCCGAGTTCGGTGGAAATACCGTTGAGGTACATTTTATTTTTATACCGAAGCGGCTGAAGAAAGCCGAAAAACTCGGTTTCTTCGCCGTTTTTGAGTCGGTACATTTTTCTGCCGAACTTTTTGATAAGCCTTTCGATTTCCGGGTCGTACCGGACGTTATTCTGCGCTGAAATAAAAACCACCGTCCCTGAGTATTTCTGCGGCGTTTGCCAACGCCTCCCGATATAACTGCGTTTCAACGGCAAGCTCCTTTTCGGCGTTTCTTTCCGTCGAAATATCCCCGATTTTATACTTTTGATACCGCTGACCCACACCGGACTGCTTTTTGAAAACAAGATATCTTGCCACTGCCGCCGCCGTTTCGCCGATCAGCGGATTTTCTCTGTCCGCCGTTTCTTTCAGCCGGGAAACCACAAAGTCCAACGCTCTCTGACACAGCGGTAAAATCTCCTCGGCGGCGATTTCTTCGGTGTCGGTGTATTCCTTTAAAAGCGCAAAAACCGTTGCCGCGTCTGTCATGCGTTTTGCTCCTTTCAGACCGAAAGTGCTTTTGATGCCGGCGTAAAGATTTTGGCAAAGCCGCTGACGGTTGTAATCGCCGCTCTTTCAAGCTGGCGGTCAATCAGCTTGTCAAACTCCGTCATGACGCCGCCTGCCTGCACCTGTTCGAGTGCACAGGTACGGTCAAGACCGATCAGCTTACCCGTGCCGACGCTCGCACTCTTCAAAAGCTCGGCACCGAAGGGAGTCACAAGCTTACCCGTGGCATGAAAATCAAGACCTGCCGAAGCGTCTTTGAACTGAGACAAAGAAAGAATCTTCGCCGTAAGGTCGGGAGAAGCGATGATGGTCGTAAGCGTGTACGGATCAAAGCTGTTCCAGAAGTCCACAAGGTCGGTATACGCAAGCACACCGTCAGCGGCTGTTTTCGATTCCGTGATGGCATTTTCGTTGCCGTCGCCGTTTACAAGCACGTCAATCGCGTCCTTAAGCTGCATTTTGGCAATATACGCACCGATCTGACGCAGTGTCACCGAGAAAAGGTCAAGACGCTGGAAACGAAGCGCTTCATAGGACGCAACAAGCATGCGGCCTCTCTTTTTGAGCGTGACAAGATTCTCCTGTGTTTTCACCGCCGTCTCGGGAATCGCGTCGCCCTCGGCAACGATTTTGAGCTCCTTGTCGTCCTCGGAGGGAACGGAAGCGATTGTGCGGTAATCCATGCCGTTGATGTCGGTCACGGTTGCCACAAGCTTCGGAAGAATATCGTTTTCTTCGATTCCTCGGTAAACCGAACGGCTGACATATTCCGGGAACAGCGCCGCGGAATCCGAGGTCTTGAAGAATTTTTCGACCGTGTCACTGCCTCTGCCGGAAACCTTGATGTCGAATCGTTTCAGCTGACGCTGAAAGGCGTCAAGCCCCTCAAGCTCGGTTCCGATGTATTCCTCCGACGGGTCAAGCTCCTCAAGAGCCTTTGTAAAGCTTTTTCCCGTGGTATAAAGTCCTTTTTCAAGCTTAATATTTTCGAATTTTGCCATATTTTAATCCTCCTTAAATTTTAAAAGCGTTGTTGTTTGCAGGTTTTGCCGCCTTTTCGCTTTTCAGCTGAATCTGCGGCGGTATAATTTGTTTTGCCTGATTTTCAAGACCGCTTTTGAGCGTTTCCAGCTTTTCGACCGAAAGACAGTCAAGACCTTTTGTGAACAGTCCGACATTGACCTTTGGCAGCACAAGCATACAAAGCCGTTCGATACCGGAAACAAGGCTGTTCCGGTACGCCTTTGCCTCGTGCTCGTACTCTTCAAGCTTCTGAATGTAAGCACAAAGCTTGTCCGCCTGTGCTTTTGTCAGCGTAAGCTCGCTGTCGCATTCTTTGATGGCTTTGATGATGTCCGTTTTCTTTTCCTCCTTCATTGTGAAGCTTTTTGTGACGCCTGCCTCTCTTTGGGACGGTACGGCAACAAACGACCATTCGTAAGCGTCCGTCGGCTCGGTCAGGATCCCGCAGCAAAGCCTGCCTGCATAAATATGTCCTTTGATGTGCTCGCATTCTCCGGTTTTCATGTTCTTTCCGCAAATGGAGCAGACCGATTTTTTGACCGAACAGCCGACGCTGACCTCTTTTTTGATGCCGGCGTCGATCTCGTCAATCAGCGCCTTGTTTTTGTCGGTTCTGACCATATAGGCTTTCGCCTTGAGGGCGGTATAGTGTTCGCCTGCCGAAGTCTGTCGGTTCCGGTCGGTCTCGACCCATGTTTTAAAAATCCGTGCGCTCTGACCCGATGCCGACATATTGTGGTCAAAAATTCCCGTCTTGCCGAGAAACAGCGTGCTGAGCTTCTCGAGTGCACTGACCGTAAACCGTTCGAAATCGCGGTCAACCTCGTTGTCGCAAAGCGTAACGGGGAAGATGTACACCTGCTCTTTTTTTAATTGCGAGCGGGTATAGCGGTTGATAAGCGTCATATCGTCAAGATTTTTCGTTTCCGTTTTTTTCTCCTCCTATCTCGTTAAGAATCTTTTCTGCCTGTGCGTTGTAATAGCCGCTTCTCGATATCTCAGTAAGATCCTGAAGCGTGATGTCGTCCCAGATGATGTCAACATCGCAGTCAAACCCGCAAAGCCGTAACTGCCAAAGACAGATTTTTCGGATCACCGGTTCGATTTCGCGTCGGTAAGCATCAATTTCGCTTGTGAGAATATCCGCCTGCTGATACGACATTCTTTCCGTCGAGGACCAGCTGAGTCCCAGCAAAAACGGCGGAATTCCAAGCTTTGCGACGATCTGTTCGAGTACCTGACGGACCGGCACCTCACTGTCAAGAATCTGATTGTCCGCTCCGATGGCCTTGATTGAAACGTCGCCGACTGCGATAAAATCCTTGACGGGGCCGTTCGGGTCCATCGCCTTGCTCCATTCGTCGGCAACACATTGTGCCCTTTCCCGGGCGTACGCCTTGTCGATTGCGTCGTCCTGCGGCTTGTAGGTGACGGCGAAGCGGACATTCCCGAGCCGTTCCCAGTTGACGCCGATCGTGTTCATGATTTTCAGAAACACGTCGCTGACAAACGGCAAGCCCTTTAAAACCGATGTACCGTAAATACTTCCGGGCTCGGGGTTGTGCACGCATTTCAAAATCAGCTCCGGATACCGGACGGGAACAAAAAGTCCCGTTTTATCCCGTGCCGAAACGGTAACCTGAAGCGGGTTTTCTCCGCTTGAAAGGCAAACGTCCTCAAGCCGTGCGTTATACAGGTGGCTGACCTCACCGCCGGAAACGATGATCTCACCGACCGCCGTTCCGTAGGTCAGAAGCTGTTCGAAAAACGTGGAAACAAAGCTGTCAATTCCCGTTCTTGTTCCCGAAACGTTGACCGACCGCAAAAAGCGCCGCAGCATTTCATCTGATTTGTCATTTCCCGTTTTAACTTCAAACGAGCCTAACAGTCTGACGATTTTTAAAATCGCCGCATCAATAATCGGAACGGCTTCGCGCAAGGAGCGGTAAAGCTCAAAATCGGCATTTTTTCCGGGATAATAGGACGAAAGCGATGTGAACGGGTGTCTGCTTGCCGCGGTCTGTGAAACGGCGGCAACCGTCTTTTTTTCGCTGTTTTCCTTTTTTCTGAAAAGTGCCAAGCGTTTTCTCCTTTCTTTCTTAGGAACCTCTGATTAAATCGGATGTACAGATTACGCCGTCAGATTTTTCGTCAGATTGAGCAAAAGCCGCGCAGGAATCCTGACGGATTTCAAGTGGGTTTTGTTCGATATGGCGGAAAATATGCAAGTAAGCTGTGCATCAAAGTGTATGCTGTGATTTATTCAGAGGTTCCTTAACTTTTCCCTTTGGGCGGCCACGGCGAAAAATCCGCCGCAGCTTTCTTCTAAATACGTCGATACAAAATACCGGATATCGTCCATTGCGTGATCGTTTTCCTTCTTCGGAACGTCCTTGGCCTGACCCTCTTCCCAACGGTAAAGCGAAAACTCGCGGTGTGTGTCCGTACAATCGGGACCGATTTTAATCCGTCCTTGCCTGAGAGCCTGCTGAACCTTCCGGATTCCGTCCGTCACGCTGTTTTTAGCGGGGAGCGCCTTGAATTTTCCGTGCCGCTTGATGCACTGAATGAAGCTTGCCGCCGACGGGTCAACAATGACCGCTTCGATTTTTCTTCCGCCCGCAAGTCGGCAAAGCGTCTCATAATACTCCTCATCCGTCAGCTGCTTTCCCTGCCTTTTGGACGAATAGTAATACTCTTTTTCTCTGTACCACGTTTCGCCGTATT
>JBJFHV010000334.1:0-1841 GCA_051894015.1 Acutalibacteraceae bacterium
TCAGTGCGTCAATGTGCTTTTTCGCAAGCTTTGACGGGTGGTCGCTTAAATCAACCTGATCGAAGCCGATATCATCGGTATAATCCTTAAAGTCGTCGTCCGTCATCTTGAACGTTTCCTTCATCAGCTTGTAAAGCGACTCCTTCGGATACTTGAAGAACTCGGGATCGCCCCAACGGAAGATGGAACGGTAGCTGCCCTCGGGGGCGGGGGTAAGAAGCCATTTCGGCTCAAAGCCTTTATACGGTTTGGTACTCATTGAACATTTCTCCTTTTCGTGATTTTGATTATTTTTCTGTAAATCGGCTCAAGCTTGCCGAAGATTTTACTGTATGCGCCCTTGTAAATATCCATGTATGTACTGTGCGCCGTTTCGTCGGGCATGAACACATCTTTTTCGTGTACCATGCTCTTGATGGCATCATCGTAGTCCTTGAACACACCGTCGGCAACAAAGGCAACCATAGACGCACCGATCGAGCACGCTTCGTGGGTCTGAATCCGCTTGACGGGAAGTCCCATGATGTCCGAAAGAATCTGACAGACGATGTCACTTCTCGCGCCGCCGCCGCCGACAAATATTTCGTCTACGGTAAGCTTTGCTCTCTTTTCCATGATCCTCATCGACTGATAAAGTTCAAAGCCTAAGCCCTCGGTGATGGCTCTGTAAAGATGATAGCGTGTATGATAGTCCGCAAAGCCGACAACCGCACCCTTTGAGGTTGGATTGATAACACCGGGCGTCCAGTACGGCTGCAACAGCAGTCCCTCACAGCCGGGCGGCAGCTGTTCGATTCTCTTATCAAGAAGCTGCTCCGCCGAACAGCCGAGCTTTTTGGCTTCTTCAACCTCCGATGCGCCGAACTCCTTGACGAACCACGAAATCAGCCAGAAGCCGCGGTAAATTTCAATTTCGGGGTTGAACATATCGTTCGGTACGGCAGGATACGCCGGCATAAACTGCTGTGGCTCCACATAACGCTTTAACGCAAGCTGAATCGTCGCCGTCGTTCCGAGCGAAATCGCCGCCCGGTTTTCGTGCACAACCGAAAGACCTAAGGTTTCGCAGCCCTTGTCGGAGCCGGTCGCAATCAGCGGCAAGCCTTCGGGGATTCCCGTCGCTTTCGAAAACTCCGCCGTAATTTTACCGATCGTTTCGCCCGATTTGACAAGCGTGCAAAGCTTTTCGTCCGGTACGTCACAAATACAGCGTGTGATATCGCTGTGTGTGCGCCAGGTTCTGCGCTTATAATCGAACGGAATATGACCGATCATATTCGCTTCGCTGTCTTTGAGTTCTCCCGTCATTTTGTAGTTGAGATACGTCGGGAGCATGACGTACTTTGCGGTTTTTGCCCAGATGTCGGGCTGATACTGCTGAATCCAGTTCGAAACCGAAGCCTGATACAGGATTCTTGTTGCGTCCTGCATACCGGCAACCTTGAACAAAAACTTTTTATAAAACGGGAACGGGTCGTTAAAGTCCGCCTGACGCTTGTCAAGCCAGAGAATGATATCCCGAAGCGGCTTGTTGTCCTTGTCAAGGCACAAAACCGTATCGCGGATGACCGTCAGCGTCACGCCGATGACCCGTGAAAGCTTGTCGGCGTTTCGTTCGCAGAGTGTCTTTCCGGCTTCACAGATCCGGTCGTAGTAAAAGTCGGGTCTTTGCTCCGCCCAGCCGGGTTTTCGGGAATAATACGGCTCTTCATATTTTACCTGACAGATATCTTCAAATTCTCCGTCAGACCGCACAAGCAAGCATCTTGCGCTTTGCGTGCCGACATCAAAGGTCAGCACCAACGGATTTTCCATATCGTTCTCTCCCCTTTCGTATTACT
>JBJFHV010000335.1:0-1837 GCA_051894015.1 Acutalibacteraceae bacterium
AAAAGGACATCGAGGAAATCTATACAAGATTCCCCCGACTCGGCGAAAGAAAGAATCAGATTGCCGGTACCCTTTCCGGCGGCGAACAGCAAATGCTTGCGATGGGCAGAGCCATGATGAGCCACCCGAAGCTTTTAATGCTCGACGAGCCGTCAATGGGACTTTCCCCGCTTCTTGTTGATCAGGTTTTCGACATCATCAAGGACTTCCACAAGAGCGGAACAACGATTCTTCTTGTTGAGCAGAACGCCGGCAAATCGCTCGCTATTTCCGACCGTGCATACGTTCTTGAAAACGGCAAAATCGCCCTTTCGGGAACCGGCGCCGAACTGATGGAAAGCGAAGACATCAAGAAAGCGTATCTCGGCGGCTGATAAAAAACAATATATCAAGCAAGTAAGGGGCTGCCGCATTCAGATGCAGAAAATGCTGAATGCGACAGTCCTTCTTTTTCGGGAGGTGAAACGAATGCAGTATATCAAGCCCGGCAAGTACCGTCATTTCAAAGGCAACGAATATGAGGTGATCGGTGTCGGCAAGCACAGCGAAACGCTTGAAGAATATGTCATCTACCGTGCGCTTTACGGTGAGGGCGGCCTTTGGGTGCGTCCGGCTTCAATGTGGAACGAAACCGTCGAAAGAGACGGAAAGACGTACAAAAGATTTGAATATATCGGGGAAAATTGATAATACACGAGGATTTGGAGCGGGAATTTTTGTTGACTTCTTGAGTTTAAAATGGCATAATAATCTTAAAATAAAAAAAGGAGATGTCAGTATGAAAAAAACACGATCTATTTTATCTTTTGCTTTTGCTTTAGTGTCCCTGCTGATTCTTTTCACTTTCGGAGCATCAGCAAAGGCAGGCAATTCAATAGCAAATGCACCTGCAATCAAATTCGGAACGGAGTATTCGGAAAACATAACACAATATGAAGAGGATTTTTATAGTTTTACTATGACAACCTCAGGAAAAATTGATTTTACATTTACCTCATTTATGCAGTATTATTGTGCTGTTATTTATGATGAAAACGGTTATCAGGTTTGGTATACAGATCATAATGAGTGGATTTCTACAACCGGTATGCGTCGTGAAACGTATACTGTATATTTAGAGAATGGAACATATTATTTGAAAATCAACGGATATAAATATGGTACTAGTTACGCTTCTACCGGTAATTATAAGTTCAATCTTATATTTACCTCTTCAGGTGCAAATATTGCCGAACCCAATAATAGTATTGCTCAAGCCAAAGCTGTTTCTTTCAATAAAATCATCAAAGGAGTTATCGCCGAAAATGACAGAGAAGATTATTATAAGATAACGCTTCCTTCATCAGGTCGAATCGGGTTAACTATAACATCATATATGCAGTATTATTGTGCTATTATTTATGACGCCGATGGGTATCAAGTGTGGTATACCGATCATAATGAATGGGTTTCTACTACCGGAAAACGTACAGACAAGTACAATATAGACCTTGAGAAAGGAACCTATTATCTTAAAATTAATGGATACAAATACGGTACCAGTTATGCATCAGTAGGTTTTTATAATTTTTCAATTTCATTCACTGCTTCAAATGCCAATATCGCAGAACCCAATAATAGTATCGCTCAGGCAAAAAGTATTCAATATAATCAAAAAATCGTCGGTCAGATTGCCGAAAATGACCGGGAAGATTATTACAAAATTGCGATGACAAAAAGCGGAAAACTTACAATTAATTTTGTATCCTATATGCAATATTATTGTATCATCATTTATGACACTGACGGAAAACAAATTTGGTATACCGATCATAACGAATGGGTATCAACAACCAAC
>JBJFHV010000336.1:0-1837 GCA_051894015.1 Acutalibacteraceae bacterium
CCGGTCTGCACATTCAGCTTGTCACTGACGAACCGAAAGCGTTTGACAGCTTTATGGCGCATTACGGCAAGTTCAGCGGAGTAAAGAATTATATTGCCCTCATCGGCAAAAAGAGCGCAAAATTAGATGAACTGTGCGGATATTACGGAGAGCATCTGGTTCTGAAAGCGCAGCAGCTCGGACTGAATACCTGCTGGGTCGCCATGTCCTATAAGAAAGTCCCCGATGCCTTCGAGGTAAAAAAAGACGAAAAGCTTACAGTTGTGATCGCCTTAGGCTACGGGCAGAACCAAGGCGTCGCGCATAAATCAAAGTCAGCTGAAGCGGTAAGCAACGTAACCGCAGATTCACCGGATTGGTTCCGGTCGGGCGTTGAAGCGGCGTTACTCGCTCCTACGGCGATGAATCAGCAAAAATTCACTTTGACCTATGAAAACGGAAAAGTGTCCGCGGCTGCCGGTTTCGGTTTTTATACAAAATTAGATTTAGGGATTGTCAAATATCATTTTGAGCTCGGAGCGGGCAAAGAAAACTTCCTTTGGAAATAACTTTGTTTCACAAGAAGGCGGCAAGTTTTTTTGCCGCCTTTATGATTTAATTGATTCAAAAATGTTGAAAAACAAAGTGCGATTTGCTATACTTGTTTAGTTAAACTTTGACAAAAACATAGGAGAAAATCATGCCGATCAAAATTGACGACAGGCTTCCGGCAAAGGAAAGCCTTGAAAACGAAAATATATTTGTCATGACGGAAACGCGTGCGCAATGCCAGGATATCCGTCCTTTAAAGATTTTGATTTTAAACCTGATGCCGACAAAAATCGAAACCGAAACACAGCTTCTGCGTCTTCTGGGCAACACGCCGCTTCAGGTTGACGTTGAGCTTCTTCAGACGGTGACCCACAAATCAAAACACACCGACGAAGACCATATGCTGATGTTTTACAAGACCTTTGATGAGGTCAAAGATAAGAAATACGATGGAATGATCGTGACCGGCGCGCCGGTTGAACTGCTTGAGTTTGAAGAAGTGGACTATTGGCCGGAGCTTTGCGAAATCTTCGAATGGTCGAAAACCAACGTCTATTCCACCTTCCATATCTGCTGGGGTGCGCAGGCGGCGCTTTATTATCACTATGGGATTCCGAAGCACAAGCTTGACGAAAAGATGTTCGGCGTGTTTCCGCACAAGCCGCTTGACCTTTATCATCCGCTGTTAAGAGGCTTTGACGACTGCTACAATGTTCCGCAGTCCCGTCATACGGAAACAAGGTTCAACGACATTGCCCTATGCAAGGATTTGCAGATTCTCTCCTACTCCGAAATATCGGGAATTCACCTGATA
Organism: Acutalibacteraceae bacterium; assembly: GCA_051894015.1. Taxonomy (GTDB): domain Bacteria; phylum Bacillota; class Clostridia; order Oscillospirales; family Acutalibacteraceae; genus UBA6857. The sequence goes on from JBJFHV010000336.1 coordinate 1,346, forward strand.
TCCGACCTTGAATGCCGGAAGTTCTTTGCTACCGGACATTCGGAATATGACGCCGATACACTTGCGAAAGAATATTTCCGAGACAAGGAAAAAGGGCTCGCCATTCAGATTCCGTATAACTACTTTCCGAATGACGACCCGACCCGGAAGCCGATTATGACATGGCGGAATGTCGGGACTCTGATGTTCACAAACTGGCTCAATTACTTCGTCTATCAAAAAACACCGTATGATATCAACTCCATCTGATATTCTTTGCGAGAAGGGATGTGAACCCGAATGAACGATCTTGAAACCATGAAAAGAGCGAAATCCTATATTGATATGCTCGCCAACGGCATCGATCCGCTGACAGGCGAAACGATCCGGGACGACAGCGTGATCAATAACGTCCGGATCAGCCGCTGTCTCTTTTATGTTTCCGATGTGCTCAATCGCGCCATTGACAACGGCGGTGAGTTCGGCAAAAAGTACATACACGCTCTCCGACCG
>JBJFHV010000337.1:0-8618 GCA_051894015.1 Acutalibacteraceae bacterium
TGCGCTTTTTGCGTGTGCCGTCAGCCCCTCTTTGTTCGCAAACAGTGCCACGCTGTTGGCAACGGCGGAAAGAGCTTCTTTGGTAAAGTAAGTGTACTGTGTTTTCTTGACGAAATCGTCAACGGAAAGCGGACTTGAAAATCTCGCCGTACCGCTTGTCGGTAAGGTGTGGTTCGGACCGGCAAAGTAGTCGCCTAAGGCTTCCGGACAGTTCTTTCCGAGGAAGATTGACCCTGCGTGCTTGATCGAATCAAGATAGTCGAACGGATTATCTACGCAAAGTTCAAGATGCTCGGGCGCGAGCTCATTGGCAATCTCAATGACGACCTCAAGTGTGTCGGCAACGATGATCTTGCCGTTGCTGTCGATGGACGCCCTTGCAATTTCCGCACGTTCAAGAAGCGGAATCTGTCTTTCAAGCTCTTCGGCAACATCTTTTGCAAGCTGTTTGCTGTCGGTGACTAAAACGGCGGTCGCCATTTTGTCGTGCTCCGCCTGAGACAGAAGATCCGCCGCCACATATTCGGGATTGCACGTTCCGTCCGCTACAACGAGGATTTCGCTCGGTCCGGCAATCATGTCGATGGATACCTTGCCGAAAACCTGCTTTTTCGCTTCGGCAACAAAGGCGTTTCCGGGTCCTACGATTTTGTCAACCTTCGGAATGCTTTCAGTGCCGTAGGCAAGGGCGGCAACGGCCTGTGCGCCGCCGACCTTGAAGATGCGGTCAACGCCTGCGATTTTCGCTGCGGCAAGGATTGCGGGATTGACTTTTCCGTCTTCTTTCGGCGGTGTGACCATGATAATTTGTTCACAGCCGGCAATCTTTGCCGGTATGCTGTCCATAAGTACGGTGGACGGATAAGCGGCGGTGCCGCCCGGAACGTACAGTCCGACCTTTTCAATCGGAATGATTTTCTGACCCATCACAACGCCCTTTTTGTCGTTGATGATGAAGCTGTTTCTCTTTTGCTTTTCGTGGAAGTGGCTGATGTTTTCTTTGGCAGCCTTTAAGACTTCAATGAATTCCGGCTCGACCGACGAAAAAGCTTCGTCGATTTCTTCCGCTGTGACTTCGAGGCTCACAAGTGAGCACTTGTCGAACTTTTCACTGTATGCCAAAAGAGCCTTGTCTCCGTTTTGAATGACGTTTGCGATGATTTCGCTGACAATGCCTTCGACGTTTTGCGGAATGCTGTTGCGGATGAACAGCTCACTTTTGTCTACGTCCTCATATTTGTAAATCTTAATCATTGTTCTTCACCTGCTCACCGAGACTTTCGGCGATTCTTTCGATTTCTGCGGTTTTAAATTTAAAGCTAACCTTGTTCGATATCAGTCTTGCGCTGATCGGCATGATCGTTTCAAGCACCGCAAGGTCGTTTTCCTTGAGCGTCGTTCCCGTTTCCACGATATCGACAATCACGTCGGAAAGTCCTAAGATCGGTGCAATTTCAATCGAACCGTTCAGTTTGATAATGTCAATGTCACGTCCGAGCGATGCGTAATACTTGCTTGCGATATTGACGAATTTTGTTGCAACCTTGAGTGTGCGGTCGGCGTCATCGTAAAAATCTTTTTTCCCTGCCACGCACATACGGCATTTTCCCATGTTGAGATCGAGTAGCTCGTAGATGTCCGGCTCATATTCGCAAAGGATATCCTTGCCGGCTACGCCGATGTCCGCCGCGCCTCTTTCAACATAAATGGCAACGTCCGACGGCTTGACCCAGAAGTACCGGACGCCCTTTTCCTCGTTTTCAAAAATCAGCTTGCGGTTGTTTTCTTTAATGGACGGACATTCGTACCCGGCGTTTTCGAACATGGCATAGACCTTTTCGCCCAGCCGTCCTTTCGGAAGAGCAATATTGATCATTGTGCGTTCTCCTCCTTGTCAAAATCTATGAGCGTCTTGTATCGAAGCTTTTGCGGAATCTGACGCTGTGCGCTGACGCTTTCGCCCACTCTTGTTTTATCGGCAATGAACTGCGAAAGCTTATTCAGGTCGCTTCTTTCGCTGTAAAGCACAAGCGTGTCAACGTCTGTCTGCTTTTTTGCTCCTGTCTGCTCAAGCAAATCAAGATAGACCGCAAAGCCGATCGCCCTTGCTTTTTTGCCCATTTTTTTCATCAGCTTGTCGTACTGACCGCCGGACAAAACGCTTTCGGGAATCCCGTTGATAAAGCCCTTGAAGACAATACCGTTATAATAGTTCATGTCGTTGACGATGGAAAAATCGAGGTTGATTTTATCGCTGTAGCGGCTGTTTTTCAAAAGGGCACAGATGCTTTCCAATTCATCAACCGCCGCTTCCATCTTTTGGTTTATACACATCGCGCGAAGCTTTTCAATGACCACTGCGGGCGTTCCGTAAACGGAAACAAAGTTGACCAGCATATCGGCAACTTTTTCGTCAACGGCGTTTTCTTTACAAATCAGAGAAAGCTCATGGCGGTTCTTTTCACTGATGCAGTGCATGACTTTCTTTTTAAAGCTTTCGTCGCCGCCCGTTTCGTCAAGCAGTGCCGACAGAACGCCTAAATGCGAAAGATCGAGAACAAATTCTCCTCCGATTTCGGCTAGGCTTTCAAGGGACAGATTCACAACCTCGGAAATATCATAAAGGTCAATATCGCCGATACATTCGAGACCGGTCTGCATGATTTCTTTATAGGTATGTGTTCTTGCGGAAATGCGGTAAACATTTTCATTATAAAAGAGCTTTTGGGTAACGCCCGGCTCGTCAACATAGTTCTTTACAATGGAGAGCGTAACGTCCGGCTTTAAAGCGAGCAGTCGGCCGTTGGTGTCATTAAAGGTGATGACGCTGTCGGAGACCAGAAAGTCCTTATTCCTGACGTAAAGATCGTATTCTTCGAATTTACTCATTTTATACGGCAGATAACCGTATTTTCCGTAAAGCGAGCGAAGCGCAAAAACCGCTTTTTCCTCGTTTTTTAAAAGTGACTGAAGTTGATCCATTTACCCTTCTTCCTTTCCGTCAATTCTTTCAATGGCGGTTTTATAGCCGTCGTCACCGTAAAGCAGACTTTTGTTTACCCGGCTGATGGTTGCCGTGCTGGCTCCGGTTTTTGCACTGATGGAGGCGTAGTTGTTGCCTTGGTGGAGTAAAGTGGCGACCTCAAACCGCTGTGCCATATCCATAATTTCTTTTGCCGTGCACAGGTCTTCAAAAAAAGCGTAGCACTCCTCCATGTTTTCAAGACTTAAAACCGCTTTGAATACGCGGTCAACACTTTCACAGTGAAGCTTGTTCATAAAAATCACCGTACGGTACAGGCGTATCGACCGAAAAGTTTACCTTCTTTTGCCGATAGCTGTATCGCTTCCTTTCGTTCAGATTTCATACAGACCTCTTTTACACTCTATTGCGTTAGCGTGATATCGTGCTAAAGTATAACACTGTTTGAAGCCGTTGTCAAGATTTTCCCTTTAAAACCGCAATCGAAACAAAAGAAAACGACCGGATTTGCCTTTTTCGGCGCATCCGGTCGCTCAGCGAGGTTTTTATTTAGAAATCAACTTCCTCGTCATAATAGCAGCACTTAAGAAGCTTTGCCATCTGAGCGGGGTCGATCTTTCTCGGATTGGAGCCTGTGCAGGCGTCGCCGACGGCAAGCTCTGCAACCTTGTCAAGCTTATCCATGAATTCTTTTTCGTCAATGATTCCGCCCTCGTAGTCTTTGATGCAGGTCGGAATGTCGAGTTTTTCGTTAAGACCCTTGATGTGTGCAATGAGGGCGTCAACGGTCGGTTCAAGACCGAGGAAAGCGGCGATTTCTTCGTATCTCTTGGCTGCGGAAGGCTCAACAGCATTGAACTTGATGACCTTAGGAAGGTACATCGCATTTGCACAGCCGTGAACGATGTGTCCGCCGCTGTAAGCAGCACCGGTCTTGTGCGCCATGGAGTGAACGATACCGAGAAGAGCGTTCGAGAAAGCCATGCCGGCAAGGCACTGTGCGTTGTGCATTCTGTCTCTTGCTTCCATGTCACCGTTGTAGGAGTCAACAAGGTCGTTGCTGATCATCTTGATGGCGTGAAGAGCAAGGGCATCGGTGTAATCGCAGTGAAGAGTGGAAACATAAGCTTCGATTGCGTGCGTCATGGCGTCCATACCGGTGTGAGCGGTAAGCTTCTTGGGCATGGTTTCGGCGAGATCGGGGTCAACGATCGCAACATCGGGGGTAATATTGAAATCGGCAAGAGGATATTTGATACCCTTCTGATAATCAGTGATAACCGAAAAAGCAGTAACTTCGGTAGCAGTACCCGAGGTAGAGGGGATTGCGCAGAACTGAGCCTTTGTACGAAGAGTCGGGAAGTTGAACGGAATGCAAAGATCTTCGAAAGTGGTTTCGGGATATTCATAGAAAGCCCACATCGCCTTTGCCGCGTCGATCGGTGATCCGCCGCCGATGGCAACGATCCAGTCGGGCTGGAATTCAGTCATAGCTGCTGCGCCTCTCATAACGGTTTCAACCGAGGGATCGGGCTCTACGCCTTCGAAAAGTCTGACTTCCATGCCGGCTTCTTTGAGGTTGGCTTCTACCTTATCAAGGAATCCGAAACGCTTCATGCTTCCGCCGCCTGTAACGATGATTGCCTTTTTACCTTTAAGAGTCTTGAGAGCGTCAAGAGCGCCCTTGCCGTGATATAAATCTCTGGGAATAGTAAATCTTGCCATTTTGATGACCTCCTTTGTTTTTACGGGTCGATTATAGCATTATGCAAAGGAAAAGTGAAATGCATAAAATGAATAACCACATATCGATAAAGATATATCATAATGTGGGATTTTGAGCCTGAATGCGTCAATTTTGATAAATTTTCAGCTATTCCAAATTAAAATATCGGTCAATCTGTTGACTTTTCAGCTTTCGGTATTGTATTATATCAAGAGAACAGAAAGTTATCTTTTTTTCTGTGAAATATTTTCAGCTTTATTCTGAAAGGAGAACAAATAATGAAAAGAACAATTCGCGCAATCTCAGTCTTGCTGTGTGTTGTCATGGTGGCATCATCACTTTACGGTTGTACGGTCAACCTTACTGTTGACATTAAAAACGACGCCATTCCAGCCGGTAATGATTCAGTAGTGGTTCAGCCTACGACTCCGGCAACAACCGCCGCACCGGCAACCACGGCTGCAACTACAGCCGCAACTACCGCGGAAACCGGGGACGCAAGTCAGCCCGACGCTTCACAGGCAAGCACACCGGACGCTTCCGATGCCGGTGAAACCGCCGCTCCGGCTCCCTCAGGTGAACTCAGCTCCAGCTCTTCAAAGGAAGAAATTGTTGCTGAATACGCCAAGGTTTACAATACGACCAAGGCGACCGGAACATTCCTCGGTTCGGAAAATATGGCTTGTGAAAGTGTGTCAATCGACGGCAGTGAAAACGGCACGGTTAAAAGTCTTGCCGGTCAGTTCATGAAAGCGGAGGGTACCGATATGCCGCTTCCGCCGTATTCTGATGACAACCCGGCCAACGAATGTCTTATTACCGCCGCTGATGTTCAGGAAGCTACTTACACCGACAACGGAGACGGAACCGCTACAATCAAGATCGTTCCCGTTGCAACAACCAATGATAAGAAATTCCAAGGCGCACAGGGAAAAATGTTTAATGTCATGGAAGATGTCGGTGCTGCTCTTTCCGGTATTCCCATCATTTCGTGGTCTGAGGGCGACGCCAATTCAAACGTTACTCTTAACACAAAAGACGGATATGCTGAAGTTACATACAACAAGGACACAAAAATAATGACGAAGGCAGAATATGTTCTGATTACTTATGCAGATGTTGTGCATTGTAATATCAAGATGACTCCGTTCAAGGATAAGTCATTGTCGGCAAAATTTGTTTATACAATGAGCTATCCGCAACAGTAATGAACTGAAAAACAGTACACAACCCAATCATGACGGGGTTGTCGCATTTAGCGCAGAACAAAAAGAAAAATGCTTGAATTGAAAATTAAATGCTTGCATTTTTCTTTTTTAACGGTTTTTCACCCACTCGCGGTATCTTTATACAGCTTCGGGGTGAAGAAAACGGTTTCTGCATCTAAATGCGACAACCCCGTTTTGTACTCGTTGAGACAAAGGCATGCCGTGATTCTTTTCTTCGGTACTACTGCTTGTAACGGATAGATAAAAGTGTTACTTTAAAGCGGTTTTGTCCGCTTTTTTTATGCATAATACCAATTTGTATAAAAATCCGCGTATTTTGCTTGACAAGTCGGTAATATCATGGTATATTCATTTAAACTATACAAATTCAAACACAAAATTGTATAAATATTCACGCAGGGTGGTTTTGTTGGATAAAATTAAAGTGTTCATTGACGGAAGAGAGGGAACAACGGGTCTCGGTATCTTTTCAAGGGTTGAAAACCGCAGTGATATTGTGGTGACTGTTTTACCCGAGGAGACAAGAAAAAGCGTTGAAGCGAGAAAAAAAGCGATCAACGAAAGTGATATCACGGTTCTTTGTCTGCCCGACAGTGCCGCAAAAGAATCGGTCAGTCTTGTTGAAAACCCCGACGTGATCATTCTTGACGCTTCGACGGCGCACCGGACCGCTGACGGCTGGGTATACGGTCTGCCCGAGCTTTGTGCCGGTCAGAAAGAAAAAATCGCTTCATCGAAACGAATTGCCGTTCCCGGTTGTCACGCAAGCGGTTTTATCAGTCTTGTTTATCCGCTTGTTGAAAAAGAGATTATTTCGAAAGATGCTCTTCTTTGTTGTCACTCAATCACGGGTTACAGCGGCGGAGGAAAAAAGATGATTGCCGAATACGAGGCGGACGAAAAGGAAAAGAAGCTTTTTGCACCGAGACAATACGGACTGTCTCAGACGCACAAGCATCTTCCCGAAATGACGAAAATCACGGGACTGGAGAACGCCCCAGTTTTCTGCCCGATCGTTTCCGATTTTTATTCGGGTATGCTTGTCACCGTACCGCTTTTCAAAAGTCAGCTACAAAACGGCGCAACCGCCGAAACAATAAAAGAATTTTACAAAGAAAAATACGACGGTACCATGAACATCGAATATTGCGAAGAGATGGCCGACGGCGGTTTTCTTGACAGCAACACGCTTTCGGGTACCGATAAAATGCAGATCGGTGTTTTCGGCAACCAGGACAGAATATTGCTGACTGCACGGTACGACAACCTCGGAAAAGGTGCTTCGGGCGCGGCGGTTCAGTGCCTTGATCTTGTAATCAATCATATGAAAAACGAATAACGGAGAATAAGCTATGATAAAAGAAATTGACGGCGGCGTCTGTGCCGCAAAAGGATTTACCGCCGGTGGAATTCACGCCGGCATCCGCAAAAACAAATCAAAAAAAGATCTCGCTTTGATTGTGAGTGAAAAGAGGGCCAACACCGCCGCGGTTTACACCACAAACTTAGTCAAGGGTGCGCCGCTGATCGTCACAAAAAATAACATCAGCGACGGATATGCTAAGGCGATTATCTGCAACAGCGGCAACGCCAACACCTGCAACCTCGGCGGCGAGAGAATTGCCGAAAAGATGTGTCAGCTGACAGCCGAAACGCTCGGAATCAGCGAGAATGACGTGGTTGTTGCTTCAACGGGCGTCATCGGGCAGCCGCTTGACATTGAACCGATTGAAAAGAATATGCAAAAGCTCAAGGACAGTCTCGGCAGCCACAGCACCGAATGCAATCAGGCGATTATGACCACCGACACCGTGGAAAAGCAGGCAGCGGTTGAGTTTACTGTCGGCGGGAAGACCTGTCATCTCGGAGGAATTGCCAAAGGCTCGGGCATGATTCACCCGGACATGGCAACCATGCTTGTTTTTATCACGACCGACGCCGCTGTCAGCAGTGCAATGCTTCAGAAAGCACTGTCAAGCGACATTCAGAGCACCTTCAACATGGTGAGCGTTGACGGAGACACCTCCACAAACGACATGGTTGTCGTCATGGCAAACGGAATGGCGGGAAACGCCGAAATCGCTGACGAGGGCGAGGATTTTTCGGCATTTATGAAAGCCCTGAACAGCGTCACGGTCAGACTTTGCCGCATGATAGCCGGCGACGGAGAGGGGGCAACCAAGCTTCTCGAATGCTGTGTCAGCTCCGCTTCGGACGAAAATACGGCGAAAACGGTTGCTAAAAGTGTTATTTGCTCGTCACTTTTCAAGGCGGCGATGTTCGGTGCCGACGCAAACTGGGGTCGTGTGCTTTGTGCCATCGGGTACAGCAAGGCTGACGTTGACGTCAACAAGATCGATGTCGGGTTCTCGTCATCCAAAGGTGAGATTGCAGTATGCAAAAACGGAAGAGGGATTGACTTCTCCGAAGAAAAGGCAAAGGAAATCTTACTTGAAAAGGAAGTCACGGTCAATATCGCACTCAACAGCGGCAGTGCCGAAGCAACGGCATGGGGCTGTGATCTGACATATGACTATGTCAAGATCAACGGGGATTACAGAACGTGATCCTGATAATGATGTGCGGATGATTTGTATTGTACAAATTCGCATATGAGATATATACAAATTTTAGTTTGTCGGGATAAAAGTCGATTTGTACTTTCTGGATTTAGCTACTT
>JBJFHV010000338.1:0-1825 GCA_051894015.1 Acutalibacteraceae bacterium
TGCCTGAACCTTTTCCGGGGTCAGGTCAACCGGCTTTTCACAGAAAACGTGCTTTCCGGCTTTCGCGGCTTCAATGGAAATATCCGCATGGGTATCGGTCGAAGAGCAGACAAGAACTGCGTCGATTTCGGGATCAGCGAGCATATCCTTGTAGCTGTCGTATACCTTTTCTACGCCGTATTCGTCGGCAAGAGCCTGAAGTCCGTCCTTAAAAACGTCTGTAATGCCAAGCACCTTTGCGTTCGGAACGTTGTATGTAATGGACTTAAGATGTACCTTTCCGATTCTTCCGGCTCCGATGATACCGATGTTTAACTGCTTCATTAAAATTCCTCCGTTGATTTTTGGATTTAAGCGAAACGGCGGTGTATGCACAAAAAACGCAAAATTGCCGTCCGTTTCACAGATATAGAAAGTATAGCACAACCAAAATCAATATTCAATAAAAATGGGGCAACTTCAAAGCAGAAAATTAAAAATTTTTAATCGGTATTGTGACAAAAGTGACGCCGCTGTATGGCAAATCACACAGCGGCTTTCTTTCGGTTTTTATGCGGCAGCTTCCGTCGTACTTTCGGTAACGGTCAAGGTCGTCGTTTCCTCGTCCGGTGTCGGCAAAGAGGACAGATAGGCATTGCATTTTCTGACACCCTCTCCGACAAGATTCATCGTTCTTTCATAAGAAGCTTTCGCCAGCGAAAGTCCGGTCGATGATTTATTCAGACCGAGCGAATCGGCTTTTGAATCAAGGTCATAGCTGAGCGGAACAATATTGTAAACGCTCTTTCCGCCCTCGGTATAAAGGTGAACCCAAGTGGGAATCACCCTGATTCTTTCAAAGACAACGCTTCCGTCCGAATACTTTGCAAATCTCATTTCAAAGAACACTCCGTCCTCGGTATGTCCGTCTTTGATGGGCATATATTGTCTTCTTTGGTTGGAAACCATGTTTCCCATTGAATAGATACAGACCGTCTTGTGCGAAGAATTGGTTGAAGAAATAAGGTCAACGGGCTGAACAACATGCGGATGTCCGCCGATGATAACATCAACGCCCATATCGCAAAGCTTTTGGGCAATGTTCTTCTGATAATCATTTGCGGAAAGGCTGTATTCAATCCCCCAGTGAAGATAAACGACGAGCACATCAGCGCCTTTCTTTTTCATAGCATACAGCTGACTTTTAATATCGGTATAAAAAGCCTCAAGATTGTTATAATCAAATGAGTTAACAAGCGGTGCGGTTTCGGTATCGACAAGAATTCCGTTCAACGCTTTTCTTCCCGCTTGCGGCGGATCGGTTTCGTAGGTATAACAGGTAAAGCCGAATTTGATTCCGCCGATATTTTTGACAAAGTACTTTGCTCCCTGCTCGCTCAAACGGGTTCCTACATAGTCAAAGCCTTTTTCCTTAACAACCTGCTGTGTTCTTGTTACGCCGAGAGCGGAGGAATCGTAACAGTGATTATTCGCGGTAAGCAGGCAGTCAACACCGGCATTTTTCAGTGCGTCGGCCACACTGTCAGGCGAATTGAACATCGGATAGGTCGAATATTTTCGTCCGTTTTCCGTTCCGGCAAGCGTCGTTTCAAGATTTGCGACAAAATAGTCGCAGTTCTTCATTTCTGATGAACAATAGGTAAAAATATTATTAAAGTCATAACTGCCGGTTGAGGAAGAATAGGCAGCCTCAAGAATCGGTTTATGAATCAGCACATCTCCTGTTGAGCCGATTGTTACGGTGTTTTCCTTAACGGGAACAAGCGGTTCCGTCTGCGGCGCCTCGGTAACGACAGCGGAATTGTTGATAGGAACTACTTCTCCT
>JBJFHV010000339.1:0-1811 GCA_051894015.1 Acutalibacteraceae bacterium
AGCAGTGAATGGAAAAGCATCATCGAAAGCTACGACGGAATCAAAATTACCGTTGTTGACGAAAACAACGAAGTAATCGTTTCGTCCGACAAAGAAAGCACCGTGCTTGACATCAGCGTTCAGAACGCCTTCAACTATCATCAAAACGCCTATATCATCAAAAGCAAGAAATATCTTTTGAAAAATTCCGAAAACAACGGCAGCGTTTTGCTTGAATTCATTTTTACCGAATTTCTGATCGGCTGTGCAAGTCTGATGCTTCTGATCTTCATCATCTATACGATCATGCTCAGACCTTATAAAAGGTTTTACCGAATGATGGAGGAATACGAGATCACGGGCAAGCTTCCCGAAAGCAAGTTTAAAGGCTATATGGGTCAGGTTTACAACCGTTTTTATTCCCTTACCCGGAATCTTGAGCGTCAGCAGAAAAATCAGCAAAGAATCATCGCTTCCATTTCTCACGACATCAAAACACCGCTTACTTCCATCATGGGCTACACCGAGCGGCTGAAAAAAGACAACATCTCCCCCGAAAGGCGCGCGAGATATCTTGACACGGTTTACAACAAATCGCTTGAAATCAGAGGTCTTGTCGATGAATTCGACGAGTATCTCGGCTACAATATGTCCGACAAGGTTGACTCTGTCCGGCTTTCAACGAAACAGCTTTGCGAAAGAATCATTTCCGAATATGCGGACGAGCTTGAAAATTCGGGCGTAAAATTCGAAGTCGTGAACAACGCCGAAAAGGCATTTGTCACAGTTGACGGTCCGAAGGTCAACCGCGTTTTCGGAAATATTATCAGCAACAGCCTGAAGCATTTTAAAACCGAAACAAAAATAATCAAAGTCACATTGAGCGAAAAGAAAAACAGCGTTCTTATCCGAATCGATGACAACGGAGAGGGCGTGGATCCGGAAAAGCTCGAGCTTATTTTTGAGCCTCTTTACACCTCGGACGAAGGAAGAAAGGTTGCGGGACTCGGTCTTGCGATCTGCCGTGAGATTATTGAAAGCCACTGCGGAAGCATACACGCAGAAAAATCAGACCTCGGCGGCCTTTCCATCTGTATCGAGCTTCCGAAGACCTGAAGCCCTCAGGCAGACTCTGAAAAATATATACAGTAAGGTGAAAAAATTTGAGCAATAAAAACAGCAATCAGAAACTTGAGCAATTCAAAATAAAAACAAAGGATTTTTTTCTTAAGCTTTCGGTTAAGATGAAAATATTCTTTCATAACTCCGCCGTTTTTTTCAGCAAGCATAAAATAGCCGTTTCCATCGTTGCCGTTGTTATCCTTCTTGCATCGGTTTGCTTCGGCGTAGTCAACCATTATCTCAACAAGATCAACTACGACGACGGCAGTGTTTCTCTTGCGACGCAGGCGGTCGAATCGACGGTAAGCTCTGTCAAGCTTTATTCCGGCGAAGTGGTTGACATTCAGGGCCTTGTCAAAAACGCGGACGGAACCTACACACTGCCCGACGGCCGGAGAATTGATGAGGACGGAACCGTATGGTTCCCCGACGGAAGCGTTATATTCTATGACGGATCGTATGTCATGGCTGACGGAACTGCCGTTTTATGCGACGGAACCACCATTTATACCAACACCGATGTTGTTTTTCAGGACGGAGCAAGCATTCCTTCCTCCGGCATCAAGGTTGACAATAAGGGCTATGCGACCTTCCCGGACAAAACCGTTCTTCATATCAGTACCTTCACCCTGAGTAAGGACGGAAAAGTCATCAAAAAGAGCGAAAGCGAGGTTGCTTCTCAATATTATTCAAAAGACGTCACCGCAAGC
>JBJFHV010000340.1:0-1811 GCA_051894015.1 Acutalibacteraceae bacterium
TATCATCTGCCGACAAAAATCGACAGGATCAGTTATAAGTAAAATTCTTTCATGTCGTCAAGCCTCAGCAGCATCGGTTTTTCGCCGCACGCGACTCCGGCGTCGATATTGATCCATGTGTTGGTCTTAAGCGCTTTCCCCGAATACTCCTCGCCGTAAAAGGCAGTCGGCGTATGACCGAAAACAGTGAAGAACTTCTCGGAGTATTGTTCCGAAAGGTCGGGACGGTGCCAAAGAAGCTCACTGTCGCTGTACTCGGACAGTTTCTTGCCGGGCGAATATCCGCCGAGACCGGAGTGGGTCAGCACGAAGTCACGGCTTCCTGCCGTTACGGTGTCGTAAAGCGGGGCATCACAAAGGTAGTCATAAATGGAATCGATTCTGTCGGGTGCTGTTTTTGCTGTCTGTCCGATTGCTTTTATGGTCGGGGCGGCACCGTTGTGAAGCCATGTCTGAAGCAGGGAAAGCTTGGTGTCGTCGAGGCTATTTAAAAACTCATCGGTCACGATGTCCGTGATGAACGAGCACGAGAGCATCATCGCCTCATGATTGCCGAGAATCAGCTGAATATTCGGTTTATCAAGAAGATATTCGAGAATTCTTATGCCGTCAGAGCCTCGGTCGATCACATCGCCGAGAATGAAAAGAAAATCATTGTCACAGAATCCGGCTTTTGAAAGAAGCGATAAAAAGCCCTCAAGCGGATAGCCGTGTAAATCCGAAACAGCGTAAATCATACGATACCCCCGTATTCTGATATTGAAAAGCGGCTGCCGTATCTGACAGCCGCTTTTGAATTGTAATTTTGATTATGCCTTTTTCTTTCCGGAAACAGCCTTGATGACGAACAAGGTGCCGAGCATCAGAACGAGCGTGATCGGAAGACATACATACCACTTCGGAACAAAGCCAGCGATGATGTAGCCGACGGCGGAAACGCCCGCAACGGTCAGAGCGTAGGGAAGCTGAGTCGAAACGTGGTTGATGTGGTCGCACTGCGCACCGGCGGAAGCCATGATCGTGGTGTCGGAAATCGGTGAGCAGTGGTCGCCGCAGACAGCACCCGCCATACAAGCGGAAATGGCAACGATTGTGATCGCGTCGCCGGCGCCGAATACGCTGAGAACGATCGGAATGAGAATACCGAACGTACCCCAGGAAGTACCGGTTGCGAACGAAAGACCGACAGCGATAACGAAGATGATCGCCGGAAGGAACGACTGGAAGGTGCTTGCGGAGCCTTCAATCAGCTGAGAAATGAAGATCTTGGCGCCGAGGCTGTCTGTCATGGCCTTTAAGGTCCATGCGCAGGCAAGGATCATGATAGCGGGAACCATAGCCTTGAAGCCTTCGGGAAGAGATTCCATGATGCTCTTGAAAGAAAGCACGCGTCTGATGAGATAATAGATGATGGTGAAGATGATGGCGATGGAAGCACCGTAAACAAGACCGACGGAAGCGTCGCTGTTTGAGAAAGCTTCAATGAAGCCAACCGGTTCGTCCTTGCTGAAGAAGCCGCCGGAATAGATCATGCCGATAACGCAGCATACGATCAGAACGAGAATCGGAAGAACAAGGTCAATAACCTTGCCTTTTTCGTTGACTTCCATTTCGTCAACAGCTTGCTTGGTGCCGCTTGTGAAGAGGTCTCCGTTTTCCATTGCGTTCTTTTCGTGAAGCTTCATCGGGCCGTAGTCGAACTTCGAAACGGCGAGGAAGATCATCATCACGATCGTCATAAGAGCGTAGAAGTTGAAAGGAATTGCCTGAATGAAGAGGCTGATTCCGTTTTCTGCACCGGCACCTCTTGC
>JBJFHV010000341.1:0-1805 GCA_051894015.1 Acutalibacteraceae bacterium
TTAAGTCTCTGCCGATGCTGACAGTGAAGCTGAGTTCGGGGAATGCTTTTTCACCGAAGTTATACGGATGACAGAGATATTTTGTGGGCTGATTTGTGACAATGAGCTTGAAATAGCTGTAATAAACATCAGAATAACAAGCGGTATAGGCACCGTTGTCCGCGGTTTCTGTTGAAAAGATTACGGGACAATCGGACTTGTACTTCAGCGCAGAGGCATCCGGAGCACAAACATAATAACCGGGAAGGGGCGCAACGCTTGTGCGGAAAGAAAAGAGCGAATCGGCGTAAGTTTCAAAGTTCTTGGTTCCCGCTACGCTGTATCCGTATTTATTGATCCGCGATGACGTCATATAATAAGCATCTCCGGCTTGCGACAGCTTGAATGTTGCCGAGTCAAAGCTGCCCTTCGCATCCCCGAAGGTGGGATATGTCTGCTCGGCGAAAAGGTCTTTCCAGCTTACAGCCTTTAACGCATAACTTGTTTTCGGTGTTACGGCATAGTAATTGAAATACGGCTGAAGCTTGAATTCGTAACAGTCCGTCTTGTCAAGGCTCACTTCGCCGGACGCAAAAGCACAGTTGTCAATATTGTTCAGGTAGACGGCCGTTGAATTGAAAGACTGAAGACTGCCTTTGACGCAGGTATTGGCAGTACCGGTATTATTCGTTCTTGTGTCAACGCTGAGATAGCCGCCGGTGCTCGCTTCAACGCTTGCGTCAATACCGGTTACCGTACACTTTGAATCGATCCGCGATACAATCTGATGATTCAGGTATCGGAGATATTGCTCGGCCGTTGCCTTAACATCAAGAACAGCATTTCCGTAAAGATAGCATCGTTCGGCCTGAACACCGCAGGCAGTATGGTCGACAATACCGTGTCCGCCGTAGTTGACGTAAACCTTTGTCGATTCGCGTACTTCAACCGAACCGCCGCAGACAATCGCTTTGATATCCATGCTTGGGCGGCTGACCTTTGTATTGATGGTCAGTGAACCGTCGCCGACAAATCGGATCATGCTGTCTGCTCCCGAACCGCCCTGACGCGGCTCAGCGTAAACAGCACCGTACCATGTGTTGTTCCGACTGTCCGTGATGCTTTCGCCCGTGAGAGTGTTTTCCCCGATAAGGCGAATCGTAAACACGGGCGCGTCATCGTTGCCGTAGGATCCGCCCGGGACGGCACGAAGCGATGTACCCGTATAATTTTTAAGCACAACTGTGCTTCCGTACCAATAAATATCCTTTGTTGAATCGGTCTGTGATCTCGGAATTCTGGTATCTCCGGCATAGAGATCCCATGAGCATTCCTGCGCACTCGCCGTGAACGGTACGGCAGACATGACTGAGAAAATCATGAGAAGTGCCAGAACCAGAGAAAGCGTTTTTTTCATAAGGAAAACTCCCTTTCATTGATTATTATAAAGACGTTCGGTCTTACGGATAAATTATAAAACAACCGGAAATTTTTTACACCCTACAAATGTAGGGGACAAGGCAAAAATTGAAAAAATTTACAATTAACCCTACATTTGTAGGGTGTGGAAAAGTTTTCCGTGTTTTATAATTGTATTATAATTCATGGTATTTTACGGAAAGAATAGGATAACTCTTATTAATCTTATCTAATAGTTGGTTTGTACTTTTTGGAATTAGCTTCTTCTATATCTTTCCCTTTGCGCTAATGCCGCGCGGGCACATACCAAGCAGAAGAAACTACTTTCACGGGAAGAAAGTCCGATCAAGCTGAAACTCAGGCGGCAGTGTTGCCGTCCAACGGCCTTTCAGACGAAAAAGAAAGTA
>JBJFHV010000342.1:0-1805 GCA_051894015.1 Acutalibacteraceae bacterium
AAGCAAAAGCAAAAACGCAGCCGAGAACGAGAACAAGGGCAAGTGCAATGGATACTATTTTTTTCATGTGAGATGAACTCCTTTCATGTACAGATGTTTAATGTTATTATAGGCTTAAAATAAGACGGATGTCAAGTGTTTTCGATTGGTTAACCGCACATTCGTCCGAAACGGAAGTTCTGTCGGACGAGATCTTCGAATTTGTTGAATTTTTCGTGCAAAGCTTCCGCCGCCTTTCCTTAAGATGAACGTATTATAGCCGAATAAACCTACCTTGTCAATAGGTTTATGGGATATTTTTACAGAGACTGACAAATTTTTTGTGTAAGCGCTTCGAGAATCTCTGTCAGACAGCCCTCTGCACGGTCATTCATTTCGCGGTAATCTTCGCTTGACGCATCGTCGGCATCGTCGCTGATTTTTCTGATTGAAAGGAACGGTACACCGCACTTGCGGCATACACTTGCAATCGCTCCCGTCTCCATATCGAAAGCACTAAGGCCGAACAGCTCTTTATAAAGATCTTTTTTGGCTTTGTCGGTCAGAAAGATGTCGCCTGTGCCGAGTTTACCGTAATGAAAAGAACCGATTTGCTTTGTCAGTTCAACAAGCGTTTCGTCCGCCGGGTGAACATACTCTTCGCCGTCCGGCTTTTCGGCAAGCTTGTAGCCGATTGCCGTCAGATCAAGGTCACACTGCATATAGCTTGTCCCGACGACGATATCTTCTCTTTTGACTTTACTGATTGCGCCGGAAAGGCCGGCATTGAGAACGAAATCGGCTTTGCACTCCGTGATCAGAACGGCGGCGGCAAAAGCGGCGTTGACCTTACCGATTCCGCATTCAACGGCAACTATGTCCAGTTCGTTGCCCTCGCATTTTAAAGTATAAGAAGTGCTGTTGAGACCTCGAAGGGTACTTTCCGCTGCCCCTTTTTCGGCGGCTGATTTTTGAAACGGCAGATATTCCATGGAATCGGCAAAAATAATTCCGACGGTTTTTTTCATTTGATTTTCCAGTCCTTTCCGAATCGGTATTTTTTTCGGTTTATTGTCTGCGCTTATTATATTCTATGAAACGCCCCGGTGTCAATGAAAAATTTCGGTAGCATACTATGATAACGAAAGAAGAAGTTCTTTCGTGTGAAACGCTTTCGCGGCGACGGTAATCGGTGCGCTTGGGAATTGTTTTTGTTCCCGGCGCCAAAGGGGAGCCGGTTTTGCCTTGACGGTCTGCGCCGCCGACTATGGCAACCTCTAAGAACGTCCGGGCCTCATCTGCTTCAGTCCGACATCATTTGTGTACTGCGCCAAATGCCTCGGGCTTTCAGAGGTTGCCTTTAAATATTACCGAAACATAAAATTCTCCCGTTGGGAATTGCAATATTTTTAAAGATATGTTATTATGTATCCGAGTATCAACCGATATTCGGAGGAGGAGAAGATATGAAATATCAGATTAAAAAACTTGAAGTCAACAGCTTCGAAGTTTTTGAAAGGGGTAAGAAGGCAGGGAGAAGCTATTTTATCCCTTATGACGACCGCAAGAGTCTTGAAAAACAGACGGCACTGACGGAACGCTATCACAGTAAGATTGTTACTGTCCTTTCGGGAGAATGGAATTTTAAATATTACGAAAAGCTTTCCCGCCTGCCGAATAATTTTGACACGGATAAAATCACGTTTGATAAAATCCATGTTCCCTCAACCTGGCAGAGAACCGGGTATGAAAGCCCGGTGTACATAAATTCGAGATACGAATTCCCGGCGGATTATCCGTTTGTTCCGTCCGAAATGTCGGCGGCC
>JBJFHV010000343.1:0-8474 GCA_051894015.1 Acutalibacteraceae bacterium
AAACAAAAAAGCCGTCACACAGGACAGCACAACACGGAGAGATTGTTCATCTCTCGCAGTTTGTGCTGAAACTATGTAACGGCTAAAAAAATAAACCAAGGTAGTCCGTATGTTCCCGACCGGTATCCGGACTGATACTGTTTCGGTCGGCGCAGTGATTATGCTCACTGCCAGCTAAGTTAAAAAATATGTTTCAGGTTTATTCGGCTTTGGGCAGAGCTAAATTCTACCAATAACTATTATATAGAACATTTGTTTGCTTGTCAAGAGCTATTGTCAAAAAACAGTATTTTTTGTTTCAAAAAGCTGAGTTCGTCAAGGTCTTTCTGTCAAACAAAATTACTCCGCTTAAAATATGCTATATACGACTTTAATAAGTCGGCATCCATCGGTGCACATTCAATACCTGAACCTGCCAGTGCCGTGCGGGTGTTAAACATATCATAAATAGGTTGTTTTTCCATGTGCCTGGTAATAATGTCTCCGTCGCCGTTATCATCAAACATGCACGAGAGAATTTTAAGAGCATTATTGGCAAGCTTGCTTTTCTTGAGCATTTGTTTCCACAACTTGTAAGGTATCGGTAAAACTGCTTTTTTGGATGCGTAAACAGCCTTTAACAATTCGGTTGACGGACCGATATTTGGGTTTATGATGTTATACGCCTTATCCCAACCGTCGTTCATAAATGCAATTTTTACCATGGCGGCACTGACATAATCAACCGGGGTAAAATTGAGCGGCATATCAACAATTGGAATCATCTTCATCTGAATACAGCCGATAATCATTCTGCTGGTTAAATCTCTTACTGCCCAGATACCGTCTTTTTTGGTGCCGGTAATATCCCCCGGTCTGTAGATCTTTGCTTTGATCCCTCTTGCCCTTGCAGACTGAATCAGCTTTTCGCTGACCCACTTTGTCTCCGAATATCCGAGAAAATAGCCGTCGGGTGACTCGAGCCCGTCATCTTCCAAAGCGTTTTTGCCGAAATGGCTTGGGTTGTCATAAACACTGTATGAGGAAACATAATTGATATATTTCATTTTTACCGTTGATGCAAGACGAATTGCCTCTACGGTTGACAGAACATTCGTATTCTTCAGAGCCGAATAGGGGTAGAGGAAATTCAAAACTGCACCGCAGTGAAAAATCATGTCGATTTTTTTACACATTTCACTCCAATCGTCAACGGTCATTCCGAATTTTTCTTTGGATAAATCGCCCTTGACCGCAACGATTCTGTGCCTGTAATTGTTCTGCCAACAGTTGAAGGCAAGCATATTGGACTTGATTCTTTCCAGACCGTCATACATATCATGACATCTTGTCAGACAGTAAACGGTAATTTCATCATTTTTATCAAGCAAATCTTTCACCAAAAAAGCGCCTAAAAATCCTGTTGCGCCCGTGATGAATATGTTTTTGCTTTCTTCAGCACTGAACTCATAATCCCCGGTTTTTAAAATATCGTCCGGTAAAACCGTTTCTTTTCTTAAATCAACCCTTTTTTTAAAATCAACAGCAGCTTCGTTTTCGCCGGCACAAGACAATACAAGCTCGCTTATTTTATCCGGCGTTGGATGCATCAACACATCTCTCGGATTGAGTTCAACATGAAATCTGCTTTCAAGATTTGCAATAACTGTCATAATCCCCAATGAGTCACCGCCCAAATCAAGAAAATTCGAGGTGGCACTCACTTCCTTCGCTTTTAACTGCTCGCAAAACAAGCTGATAACTTCTTTTTCGACTTCATTCTTATTCATCAGACAATCTCCTTTTTTGCATAATTCCGTTTGATTTTCAAAGTGGTTGTTTTGGGAAATTCAGTATCTCTGTATTTTATATTTGCGATATGCTTATATGCCGGGGCACTGATGTTGTATTTTTTCACGGCTTGCTCTGCTTGCTGTTTTGCATCGGCAAATTCCTCTGTGTTGAGGAAAAACTCGGCTGTAATCGCACCGTTTTCTTCATAAACAAGCACTTCGTTTACAAAATCGTATCTTGAAAGTTTTTCTTCAATCTCTTCCGGTGAAACATTTTTACCGTTTGCAAGAATAATCAGGTTCTTCTTCCTGCCCGTTATATAAAGGAAGCCGTCTTCATCAATTTTTCCGTAATCACCTGTTTTAAACCAACCGTTATCAAAAGATTTTTCCGTTTCTTCCGGCTCATTGTAGTAGCCTTTCATGACATTGGTGCCTTTGACATACACCTCTCCGACACCGTCGGTATCAGGATCTGATATCTTTATATGATTGCACGGAAGTGCCTGTCCGCACGAGCCGAGCCTGAAATAATCGTTTCTGTTTACCGTGACGACAGGCGAGCACTCGGTAATACCGTACCCGTTTATCACATTGATTCCGAGCTCAAAAAGTCCTTTCTGATACATTGGGTCAAGAGCAGCTCCGCCGCAGATGATTGTTTCAAGATTTCCGCCAAGATTATCTATGATTTCTTTAAACAGCTTTCGTCTTATGTCAATCCCCTTTGATAAAAGCAAATTGCTGATTTTAATTCCTCTTTTGAGCATTTTGGCTTTCCCTTGCTTTTCAGCCGTACTCCAGATCGTTTTATAGATCATTTCAATCACAAGCGGAACAGCGGAAAAGTTTTGCGGTGCATATTTTTTGAAGTCTCCCACAACATCTTTTAAGTCGGAGCAGATATAGCCGCTGGCGCCCATCAAAAAAGCGGCAAACAAGGCGGATGCCCACGAAAATGTATGATTAAAAGGAAGAACAATAACCGTATTGCCGCCTTTTGTACACTCACAGGTTGACACAACATCGCTTGTAAGGTTTTCATGTGTCAGCATGACACCCTTACTTTTTCCCGTTGTTCCCGAAGTGAACACAACACATGCTAAATTATCCGGCAACACCGTTGCATTAACATAATCCGGATAGCCGTCATCAAGCAAATCTTCGCCTTTAAATATACATTCTGCAAGGGCGGACATCGGAATATAATGCTCAATACTTAATTCCTTGCTGCTTTTGAATTTTTCTATCACATCGTTGTAGGTGTCGGAATAGATAATTGCTTTGCATTCACATATTTTTACAAACTTCAACAAATCATCTGCGGGCATTTCCTTGTCAAGAGGGACACATACATTCGCTCCGTTCAATATGGATACAAACGACATATACCAATTGTATGAATTTTCTCCCAGCAGTGCTATTTTGCAGTCTCTCAGTCCCAAATGAAACAGGTATGAACCGAGTGCGTCGGTATCTCGTGCAAACTCGCCGTATGTTTTTGAGCGAACGGTTTTTCCGACTTTAAAATCAGCCAATTTGTTTGAAGCATAATTCGAAACACCGTATGAAACCAATTCTTTGATTGTTCTCACGCCCGGCATTTCATAATAAGGGTACGGTTTGTTTCTCATAAAAAGACCTCCGTTTTGTGTATTGCAACTTGAGCAGATGATTATCAAACTGCTTTTGCACGATTCATCTTAAACAAGGTCTTTAAATTCCAAATAAAGCGAGTATAAACCGTATCTAAAAACTATTTCTTTATATTTTAACTTTGGTTTATTTTCAGTTTCCGCACTCTGTGTTTCGGTAACCGATTATTAAGCAGATGAGAGTCGTATCGGGTTCGGCTCTCGTCTGCTTAAGCGGTTTACGGTCGGTTGAAAAAATAATCATGACAGTTTATCTGCAGTTTAAACATAGCGGACTTTCTTGTGATATAATAATTGAAAATCTGAATTAAAAGAGGAAAAGCTATGACGATAAAGAGAAGATTGGCTGTTTCAAACGTCATCATGATTGTTTTGCCTGTGATGATAACGATGATTATCGGTGTTTTATGCGTTGGCGCAGTTTATTATACATTGTCTCGGGCAAATGGCTTCGGCTTTGAAAACAGCGAGGATTTCTACCGGATGGGTCAGAGTATTGCCGCCGCGGCGAATGAAGTGCTTGAAGGCAGCGAGGAAAATATACCCAAAAAACTGGACACAGTATGCAAAGCCCTCAATGCCGAAACAACTGCTTTAGTAGTTTTCAGAAACGACCGGGAGTATTATCGTTATGGCACGCAAATGGACTCAGATGAGCGTCTTATATCATCGGCAAGGCTGATTGACGGCGACGGCTTTGTCTCTTCCGAGTCAAGGCAGATGTACCGTCATGTTCTGACACGAAAAGACACTGTTTTTGAAGTTTATCTTTTCAGTGCGCCGACACAAATGGATTTCAAAACCTTGAAGACCATAATCGTCATTTCAGCCGTTGTGATCGTTATCGGCATTGTTTTTTCCATTTGCTTTACAAACCGTTTTCTGATCCGGTTTATTTTTAAGCGTATCGAAAACCCGTTAGATGAACTGGACCACGGTGTTCATGAAATCAGCACAGGCAACCTCGATTATCGGATTGTATATAACAAAAATGATGAATTCAAACCGATATGCGACGCTTTTAACGACATGGCAGTTCGGTTGAAACGCTCGGTTGAAATGACCCGTAAAAATGAAGAAAACCGAAAAAGGCTTCTTCTGAATATATCTCACGACCTGCGTTCGCCGCTGACCTCCATACAGGTCTGTGTCGAGGGGATTCTTGACGGTGTTGCAAGCGATACGCAAAAGAAGCAAAAATACCTTGAAACAATAAAGCGAAAAGCCGTCGATATCGACCGCATGGTATCGCAGATTTTTGAATACTCAAAGCTTGATGCCGAAAGCTCACAGCTTGAAACGGAATTGACGGATCTTCTAGGGGAAACACAGGACATTGTAAACGCCATTTCGGAAGAATACGAAAAAAGAGGACTTGACATTTTTGTCAGCGGCGAAAGTGCTTATGCGATGATTGATACGGATTTATATTGCCGTATCGTAACCAATCTGCTTGATAACAGTGCCAAGTACAAAGAGAAAGACAACGCACATATCGTTATCCGTGTTGAAAAGTCGCAGGGCTATGCGCATGTTATTTTCGCTGATGACGGTCCGGGAGTCGATGAAAGCGAGCTTACCAAAATATTTGATGTGTTTTACCGTTCCGATAAAGCAAGAATCAATCCCGGAAACGGCAGCGGTATCGGGCTTGCGTTTGTAAAATCCGCCGTTGAAAATATGAACGGAAGCGTAAAAGCATACAATAACGGCGGGTTAACCGTTGAAATCATTTTTTCGGAGGCAAATTATGAGCAAAATACTGATTGTTGAAGATGATTCGGACATAGCAGAGGTGGAAAGAGATTATCTTGAGCTTTCCGGATATAGTGTTGACATAACGCCAAACGGCATTGACGCAATAGAGTCAGAAAAAAAGAACCATTATTCTCTCATACTTCTTGACCTGATGCTGCCCGGGCTTGACGGCTTTTCCGTATGCAAAAAGCTCAGGGAAATGACGGATATACCGATTCTGATGGTAACGGCCCGTAAGGAAGATGTGGATAAAATAAGAGGTCTCGGACTTGGCGCCGATGACTATATTGAAAAGCCGTTTTCACCGAGCGTTCTTGTTGCCCGGGTAAAAGCCAATCTGTCGCAGTATGAAAGATTAAAGAAAACAGGTACACAAAAGCAGACCGTTTTTACGGTCGGTGATTTCACCGTCAACGCGTCCACAAGGCGTGTTTATGTGAAAGGAAAAGAAATCCCGCTGAAAAACATGGAATATGAGCTGCTTTACTTTTTGATGACCAATGCCGATATTGTGTTTGACCGCGAAACGCTTTATGAAAGAATATGGGGAATGGACGCTATGGGTGATAACGCCACCGTTGCCGTACACATCAACCGGCTTCGGGAAAAAATTGAGGAGGATCCGGCAAATCCGAAATATATAGAAACGGTCTGGGGCTCAGGCTATCGGTTTAAAGAATAAAAAGCGGTTTCGTTTTCAAAGCAATATAACAGACACAGAATTTGTCCGCATTTTCTGTGTCTGTCTTTTAGAGGTTGCCTTTGTTTATAAATGATTTAAGTTTGTTTTATTACCGTGTTATGCTTGCTTTATCGTCGATTTATTGCCTTGCGTTATTCTAATAAATGAAAGATGAAAAAGGCTTTCGAATTAAAAAGCAAGGAGTAAGGAATCATGATTTTATACGCAAAAACCGAACACGACAAAAGCAAAGAGCTCCCCCTCGATACCTCCGCCAAGCTTTACACGTACACAAAGACAAAAGAACTGAATCAGACCTTTCGTGTTTCCGCTTTATTAAAAGAGGAGGTACGCCCCGAATTGTTGGAAGAAGCCATACAGCTTTGTCAAAAAAGATTTCCGTCGTTTTATGTCCGGCTTGAGAACGGATTCTTCTGGAAAAAGCTGAAAACCGAAAACTTCAAAAGCGAAAATATCCTGATGCGGGATACGCAATGCTGCCGCCCGATCAACTTTGAGAACCAACATGCTCCGCTGTTTCGTGTGCTTTATTCGGATTACCGGATATCGCTTGAAGTTTTTCACGGTCTTACGGACGGTCACGGCGCAACCACCTTTTTAAAGACTTTGCTTGCGGTCTATTTTCAGTTAACCGGTATCGCCGTGCCGGCAACAAACGGCATACTTGACATCAATGAAAAGCCCAAAGCCGGAGAGCTGGAAGACTCTTTTGTTAAGAACTATTCCAAGAAATTCGGCCACTTAGACAGAAATGAGGAACCTGCTTTTCAGTATGAGCCTGAAAATGAGGATTCCGGTCTGGATGTTATGCAGCGCAGATTTCCGGTGCACCAAATAAAAGAAATCACACATTTATTGAATGTTTCCGTAACCGAATACCTGACAGCAGTTTATCTGTATTCATTTTATCTGAACATCACCGACAGAAAAAATGCGAAGCCGATCAAGGTTCAGGTGCCGATAGATTTAAGACCGTTTTATCATTCGAACACCTTGCGCAATTTCTCTCTTTATGTCAATGTAGGGATTGATCCTAAAAAATGCAGCGGCGATTTTTATGAAATTCTTACGCAGACGGCAGAACAAATAAGAGCCGGTAAAGAAATGGACAGACTGCAGAAAATGCTTAACGCCAATGTCCGGGACGGAGAAATGGTGATATCCAGATACTCGCCAAGCTTTTTAAAAAAGCCTTTTATCCATGCAGGGTTCTTGCTGTACGGGGAAAGACTTTTCACTTCTCCGATGTCCAATTTAGGGGTTATTAAAGTTCCGAAAGAAATGGAAGCGCATATCGAGTCCTTTGACTTTGTCATCGGGGAAACCTTTAAGAATACTATCTGGGCAACGGTTGCGACTTTCGGCGACTGTCTGACGGTTACTTTCTCCTCAAAAGAGGCGAACAATAAAATTGCCAAAACATTTTTTGACTTTCTGCGCGAGCAGGGAATCAGCGATTATGGCTATTCGACGCAAACAATTCATCTTGCCGGACGTCTTGCCGCTATGATGTAAGGAGGATATCATGACAATCACACAACAGCAGTATTTTGGTATCGCAAGAAAAATTGTATCGAATGTTACAACCGAAAGCTGGGAAACCATTCCGCATGTATGCGTAACGGACGAGCCGGAAATCAGTGCGTTTCTTCAGATTCTCGACGAGATAAACGAAGGAAAAGAAAAGTCAGAGCATATCACGGTGAACACCGCCATGCTCCGTATTATTGTCGAATGTCTGAAAGTCTGTCCGAAGATGAACAGCCATCTGCATTTTAATAAAAAGCTTGTAACCGGAAGACTTGACACGTTTGAAAATATTGATATTTCCATGCCGGTTATGCTGAAAACAGGGGAAATGATGACCATCAATATGCATTCGTTTGAGAAGAAAACGATGTCTCAGATGCGCGATGAAATTCATTTGTTGATATCCCAAGCCAACAACTCCGACATGGAGAAAGTCATGATGGACGCAGTACGGGAAAATTCCATTCAAGAGCTGAAAAAAGGTAAAATAGCGAAAATCTTTTACAGGCTCATCGGCTTGATGACAGGAAAGAACAAATTGAAAGCAATTCGTGAAAAGGCAAAGAAAACCGAAAAAAGCGGCTGTGATGATTCCGGTCTTACGAAGAAAGATATTGAGCAGGGAACCATTACGGTTTCGAATTTAGGCTCAATTTACCGGAACTGGGAGGGCGAATGTACAATTTTGGAAATTGTACCGCCTCAGGTTGTTGCTATCGGTATCGGAGCGATAAAAAAAGAACCCGTTTGCGAAGACGACGGGAATGTTCACGCAGGAGTCAAGCTGCCGATCACAATCGCATTTGACCACAGAGCGCTTGACATGGGCGATGTTGTTCCCTTTATGAAGAAGCTTGACGAAATATTCAAAAGTCCCGCCGTAATTAAGGGGTGGGTATGATGATAAGAATGTTACTAAACGGCTTTTGTATGGCGCTTGCCGACAGCGTTCCGGGCGTATCCGGCGGAACAATTGCCCTTATATTAGGGCTTTATGACAACTTCATCGGAGCCGTTCACGATTTGATATACGGAATTTCAGAGCAGAAAAAGAAC
>JBJFHV010000344.1:0-8446 GCA_051894015.1 Acutalibacteraceae bacterium
GAAGTAAATCAAGCTTAATGAACAGATATCTTACCGTAAGATAAATCTTATCCGAATAGGTAAAATAAACGTGTACGGGTATGGAAAGCAATAAAACAAAGAATGCAATGATTCCGAAGAACACACATAAAAATATCTGAAATCCTGTCAAGCTTTTCCTCCTCCCGTAAAAATCATTCAATTATCTATATGTTACCCTAAAAATCAAAATTCGTCAACAGTTTGTTTAAAATCTAACGAACTTTTATCCGCTATTTACACTTTTTTCATGATTTTCTTCGTCTGCTTCGTCGTTTTCGGGCACAGGCGGAAGTTCTTCAAGCGAAGAAAGCGAAAAGCACCGAAGAAAATTCGCTGTGGTTCCGTAAACAAGCGGCCGCCCCGGAAGATCAAGCCGGCCTTTTTCCTCGATCAGCTCACGCCGCAAAAGCGAGGCAATCGAAGCCGAGCAGTCTACACCGCGTACCTGTTCGATAAACGATTTTGTTACCGGCTGATTATAAGCCACCACGGCAAGGACTTCAAAAGCCGCCTGAGACAACGGCGTATTGCTCTTGACTTCAAGAACTTTACGGATCGCATCGGCATATTCGGGCGCGGTACAAAGCTGAACCTTATCCTCAAGCCGTAAAAGTCTCAGTCCGCTGTCGTTTTCTTCATATTGAGCCTGAAGATTCTCAATGATCTGTTCTATCACGATTTCGTCCGTTTCAAGCGCATCGGAAAGTCTTGAAATTTCAATCGGTTCCCCAACGGAAAACAAAACAGCCTCCAATGTGCTTTTCAGTTTTTTTACGTTCATTTTTCACTCTTTCTCGGGTCGCTGAAGACAACCGTCATATTGTCGCCCTCACCTTCCGCCTTGATTTTTTCGGCTCTGATCAGCTCAAGAACCGCAAGAAATGTTGCCACCATTTCCGAACGTGAAGAAGAAAATTCGTAAAGCTCACCCAACCGAAGCCTTGTCTTTTTCAAAAGATTCCGATAAATATATACGATTCGGGAGTTTACGGAAACAATCTTTTTTGCCACGATGGTCTTGAACGATTCAAGCGGAACAGGAAGATTTTTCTTTCCTCTTCCGATGGCGGCGATATAAAACCGGAACAGCTCACCCGGCTCATGCAGACGCTTATATTTCATATCCTTCGCAATCACGGCCGGCTTTCGCTCAAAACAGTCAAAGCCTTCGGTTCTTTGAGACAGCTGCTGAGCGATCCGCTTGCAGTCGCGGTATTCAATCAGTTCTCCGCTGAGCTCTTTTTTCAGCTGCTGCGCTTCTTCGTGGACAGGCAGAAGCGAGACAGTCTTGATATAAATCAGCCTTGATGCCATGTCGATAAATTCGCTTGCGACTTCCATGTCGCTTTCCTGCATCCGGCGGACATAATCGACATACTGTTCGACAAGCTCAAAAATCGGAATGTCGTTGATATTCAGTTTGTGTTTATTGATGAGATGTAAAAGAAGATCGAGAGGTCCTTGAAACACCTCAAGCGTATACTGTATATTTTCCATATTGATCACGCCAAAGAAAGGCCGAACACGGCGGCTGAAAGTTTTAAGAAAAGATTGGAAATCAAACCGGACGCATAAGCCATCGGCTTATCAAGTGCGCCGGCAAGAACAAGAATCATCACCCCGATTACGATATACCGTTCATATTTCATAATACCGAAATAATACTTTTCGGGAATGATCACACTGATAATTCTTGAGCCGTCAAGCGGCGGAACCGGAATAAAGTTGAATACGGCAAGTGAGATATTGACCTGTGCGGCGTACATAAAGAAATAAGCGATCGAATAAGCAAAGGTACCTGCGACGACATCGGCAAATCTGAAAACAGCACAATAGCACAACGTGAAAAGAAACGCCATAATTAGGTTCGACGTCGGTCCGGCAAGTGCCGTCAGTGCCATTCCGCCTTTCGGATTTTTAAAATTTCGCGGATTGACCGGAACGGGCTTGAGATAACCGAAACCGACAAGCATGATCATCAGCGCGCCGATCGGGTCGATATGAGCGAGGGGATTGATGGTAAGTCTGCCGGAAAGTCTGGCGGTATTGTCGCCGAGCTTATGCGCAATCAAAGCGTGGGCAAATTCATGGATCGGAGCGATACAGAATACAACAAAAAGTCTTGCACAAAGCTTTAACACAAGCTCCATCGTAAGACCGCCCCTGAAAAGGTCAAATAACATAAAACAATCCTTTCTGCGTCGTCAGTGAAACGCCGCAACAAATCTGTCGATATGGTTAAAATCTTTTATGATCTCGGTTTCGGTACAATAACCGGAAAAAATCGAGCCAATTTTCAGCGCCTGCTCTTCTCCGCATTCAACAACCGCAAAACCGCTTTTCATTTTCGAAAGCCACTTTTCGGCAATCGCACGGTAAAAAATCAGTCCGTCTTTTCCGGCGTCAAGCGCCATGGAAGGCTCAAATTTCACTTCAGGCTGAAGCGTTTCCAGATCTTGAGTGCAAATATACGGCGGATTCGAAAGAATGACGTCGGGAACGGGAAGCGCCGAAAAAGCTTCATAGCCTTTCAAGATATCCCCCATTATCGTAACCGTTTCCCTTTCGAGTCCGAATTTTCGCCTGTTCTTCTCAAGATAGAACAATGCATCGGGTGATTTTTCAAACAGGAATACCCGGGAATCGGGTACATTCATTTTAACGGTAAGTCCGATACAACCGCTGCCCGCACAAAGATCATACACAACCGGATTCTTCATTTTTTTCAGCTTTTCTATCGCATATTCGCAAAGCTGTTCGGTTTCGGGACGGGGAATTAAAACGCCCTCGCCGACCAAAAATTCGTTCGAAAAAAAGTCCCATTTTCCGAGAATATACTGAATGGGTCTTCCGGAAAGCCGGTCTTCAAGAATGCCGGACACTCTCTTTTGCTCCGCTTCATCAACTGTTTTTTCACCGGACAAAAGAAAATCGGTATAGGGAAGCGAAAGAACCTCTTCAAGAATAATTCTTGCCTCGTTTTCGTTTTCATCAGTTACAGCGCAAAGCTTTTCGGAAAGTTCACGATATAATGCGTTTACGGTCATAATCAGATTGCGTCATCCTCCGGATTATCGGTTATAACAGACTGAAATGCCGTTATGGCAACTTCAATCATCGAGTCGTCCGGCTCTTTTGTTGTCAGTCTTTGCATCCAAAGACCGGGAGCCGAAAGGATTCTGACGACAATATTATCATGCCTGCCCGCATATTTGATAAACTCATAGCCAAGTCCCATAACCAACGGAAGAATCAGAAGCTTGACCGCCATCCAGATCGCCGTATTGTCACGAAGACCCGGGAAAGCAACGGAAACAGCAGAGGATACAATAACGCTGATGATGATCATAACAAACATAAAGCTTGTTCCGCAGCGCGGATGAAACCGGGACTGTTTTTTAACGTTTTCCACTGTCAGTTCAAGCCCGTGTTCATAACAGAAAATCGTCTTATGCTCGGCACCGTGATACATAAATGTGCGCTTGATATCCTTCATCAGCGAACAAAGTGCGATATACAGAATAAAAATAATCATTCTCATAACACCTTCAATCAAAGCGCGCCAATTGGTAAGCGCCTCATTGCAAAGGCGGTTGAAGAAATTCGTAATAACAGTCGGAAGATACATGAACAAAACCGCGGCAAGCAAAACGCCCAAAACGGAAGCGACGCCCGTCAGAATGTTCATGAACTTTTTGCTCATATGGTCATTGAGCCATTTATCAAGCTTCGACATATTTTCTTCTTCGACTTCAAGATCCTCCATTCCGCTTTTTTCGGCGGACAGCATGAGGCATTGATAGCCGAAAATCATAGACTCGACAAAGGCAACAGGGCCTCTTAAAATCGGCCAGCCGAGGATCTTGATTTTATCTTTAACGTGTTTAACCTGTCTGATTTCGGTATCTATCGTGCCGTCGGGCAGTCTGACGCTGATCGCTGCACCTTTCGGTCCCTGCATCATGATGCCTTCTATCAGCGCTTGTCCGCCGACGGATGTTTTATGGGTCATGGTTTCTTTTTGTTTTTTATCCGACAAAACTATACCTCCTTTTGAATAAGCGGCAAAAGTACCGTAACATCGGTGCCCTTTCCGACTTGACTTTCGATTGTCAGGCTGCCGCCGTGAAGCCTGACAATTTCGTCAACGACGGCAAGACCGATTCCGGTTCCCCGCACCTTATTGTTTGCTTTATAAAATTTATCTTTCACGTGCCGCATATCTTCCTTTGCGATTCCGCAGCCGTTATCGCTAACTAGTATTCTAACATAATTTTCGTATTTTTCAACCGTTATCCGGATTATTCCGCCGATATCGGTATATTTTATTGCATTATCGAGTATATTGACAAACACCTGACAAATTCTGTCGTTATCTCCGCTGACAAAAAACGATGATTGCGGGTCAAAGTCGAGCGTCAGACTTTTTTGCTCCTTTTCGGCTCTTTGAACAAAAACAAGATATGCCTGCTGAATTTCGGCGATCACGTCCACCGTTCCGGTTTTCAGTTTCAGCCGTCCGTCCTGGATTCTCGAAAAATCGAGCAGTTCTTCGACCATTACGGAAAGCCTTGACGTTTCGTTGATGATCACTCCAAGTCCCTTTTTTAAAAGCTGACTGTCATTGACATCAGTGTCGGCAAGCGTTTCCCCCCAGCCTTTTATTGCGGTCAGCGGCGTGCGGATTTCATGAGAGACGGTCGAGATAAAATCATTTTTCATTTTATCCGCTTCTCCGATTTGCTCGGCCATGTTGTTAATCGTGTCGCAAAGCTGACCGATCTCATCGTCCTCTTCGTAGCTGTCAATCCGGGCCGAAAAATCACCGGAGGCAATTCTCGCCGCCGTTTCGTTGATTTTCTTGACGGGATTTACGATCGAATCCACAAAATAGGCACCCGTATTGGCAATGAAAAGAAGTATCATAAAATATGCCAGCAGCAAAGCAAAACTCAGAATATAAATCTGTCGGTTCACGGCTTTCAGAGATACAAGATAT
This sequence comes from Acutalibacteraceae bacterium, assembly GCA_051894015.1. Taxonomy (GTDB): domain Bacteria; phylum Bacillota; class Clostridia; order Oscillospirales; family Acutalibacteraceae; genus UBA6857. The sequence goes on from JBJFHV010000344.1 coordinate 5,021, forward strand.
CGTACGGCACCGGTAACATTGTCATTCTTATCTTTGAGTATATAGGTCTGAGCCATCACCGGTTCATTCCAAGGCATTGTTGTTCTCATGATACAGGTATCCGTTTCGGATTTCAAAGCCGTATAATAATCGGGCATATCTTTAAATTCGGACACCTCATATCCGCCCGAAGACATGACGGGCGTACCGTTTTTATCAATGACCCAAACGTCCATAACATCACGGTAGCGAAAACCTTCAACAAATCTTGATGCGGCGACATTCAGATCCGTATCGTTTTCACCGCTGTAGTTATTAAAGAACATTTCAAAGCTTTCACTGCTCCGGCTCTTCATAGACAGTTCAACAACATGATAATACCGGGCAGATATCAGATAGATCATGGTAACGGTCAGTACAAGCAAAATAACGGCAGTAAAGAGAAAGACATTTTTTATCCATCGTGAACGCACGGAATTTCTCTTTTTGTTTCTTCTTTCACTCAACCCATTTATACCCCTTTCCTCTTACGGTGATCAGATGTTCCGGTGAGGACGGATTTTTTTCAACCTTGATTCGCAGCCTTCTGATGTTTACGTCAACGACCTTATCGTCTCCGTAAAACCGGTCTCCCCATGCATATTCCAGAATCTCACTGCGCTCGAATGTTTTTCCGCTGTTCGACAGCAAAAGCTCAAGAATCTGAAATTCGATCTGCGACAGTTCGATCTGGTTCCCGTTGTCAAAAAGAGAACGCTTTTTGATGCTGAGAACATACTCTCCGCTTATAATTTCATCGGTTCTTTCGGTTTTGGCACTTTTCATCATCTCGACGCGTCTGCACACCGCTTCGACTCTTGCCAAAAGCTCATTGACGGAAAACGGCTTTGTTATGTAGTCGTCTGCACCGCTTTTCAGACCCGTAATCTTATCGCTTTCCTGCGTTTTTGCAGTCAAAAGAATGATTCCGATCGTTGAGTCCGCTTCCCTGATCGCCTTACAGACCGTTACACCGTCGATCGTCGGCATCATGATATCAAGAAGCACAACATCAAAGCTTAAAGGACTTTCTTGAAAAATATTGAATGCGCTTTTGCCGTCAGCGGCCTGTACTACCTCATAGCCCGCTCTCGTCAGGTTGATGGCAATAATTTCTCTTATTGCGCTTTCATCTTCGGCTACTAATATTTTCTTCACTTAGAACTTCCTTTCAAATCAAAAATCAGGTTATCTCTTATATCACTGATCGTAAGACCCGCATCTTCACCTTTTTCATATATTCTGCAATAATAATAAAACTCTTTGTTCTGCCCTAAGCTTTTAAAGGTCTGAGGGGCTCTTCCGGTTTCAAGATCCGTTACCGTACGGATTTCAAAAACCAATCGGTCAGCTGTTGTTTTCCCGCTTTTAGTTTCATTTACGGTATAAAACTTCGCCGATGAAGCATCTTGTGAAGTTACAATCGTTATTTTTTTGAGAACTGATTTGTCAATTTTATAATAATATCCGTTATTCGTATTTTCAAAATAAAATCCGGCGTTTTTCAGTTTGTTTCCGCTGACACTGACATAATGCAGCAAAATGATATTTTTATCTCCCTGAGAGGTAGCCGACTTTGAAGCGGGGAGAATATAATCCGTCGGAATATCCATAATTCCGTCAGAATCGATATCTTCACAAACAGCGGTTTTGGTTCTTGTGGTTAAGGCGGCAACACTTTTCCCGCCGATTTTCTTCCTGGTCAGATTGTTCTTTTTCTCGTCCCAGATGATCATGTCGGTCAGCATTTTACCGTCGGAAGTATATCCGTCAATATACATTCGGGCGCCGCTTTCGCTTGTTTCAAAGTCATAGCTGATGTCGGAAACGATTCTTAAAGCGCTGTCAAGTAAAACGGAATCCTTCTTGCTTGAGTTTTCGGAAGAGAAACTGATAATATCTGCTGTGTATCCGTAGGCTTGTTCATTATCGTTTGAATTTAAAACAAGAAGCTCGCTTTTCTTGTCACGGTCAACATCAAGCACACAATACTGTGAATAATCACATTCATATCTGACATTGACCGATGTAGCACTGCTGTCAATACAGTCAATTGCATAAACGAACAGATGCTGGACAATTTCGGAAGAATAAGAACTGCAGCCGACAACAATATCACTGACACCGCTGCCGCTGATATCGGCAAAATCAATCTGAACCACATCGGAATAAGGAGAAGAAACACTTGCAAGTCTTTTCCATACGGATTCTTCCTTCTTATAAATGCAGATATTCACACTGTTCGGATATTTGATATCGCTGTATAAAACAACGGCTTCTTTTTTTCCGTCACCGTCTAAGTCTTCATACACAAACGCGCTTGTGTGTTCACCTTTTGTCGGCGTTTTCAAAAAATACATCTTCCCGATTTCCGCCTCAAGCGCCGCCTGAACGCTTCCGCCCTCATCACTGTATTCGGGCGGTCTGATCAGACTTTCGACCGGCTTGATTTCAAAGCTGTAAACAATAAACAGACCGGCACACAAAAGGCAGATGATTAAAATTGCGCTGGCAAATCTTTTCATTTGCGGCTCCTTTATTTATGACACTTTAAATAAGATTCCACCATGGAACTGTCAAGCTTTTCAAAGCCTTTCAGGAAATCATATACCTGTTTGAGAATTATAATCACACCGCCGCACCGGTCACTTTCGATATTCAGCGGCATCAGCGGATCATGCACGCTCAGTCTTAACAGGAACCATCCGTCACCGTGCTCTTTATCAAGAAAAACGCGGATTCCCTCGCGGTTATCGTCGGCAATTTTCCAGCCTTCACGTCCGCTTGCGTACTTTTCAAGCTCGGCCAGAACGTAATTGCCGTATTGTCTGAAATCGTCTTCAAGAATTTTGGGACGAAGTTCGCAAGCTTCCGCCGGATCACGAAGACGTTCAATCAAGGTTTCAAGCTTTTTGCCGTTTTGTCCCATACAGGCAGTTTTGATAACAATTTTGGTAATCAGATACGCCCCGTCATCAAGATAATAGTTTTCCCGGAAAGCGGCATGACCCGACGTTTCAATCGCAAGCGGGCAGTTGACGCCTTTTTCGTTCAGCTCAATCTGACGGTTAATGACGTTCCGGTACCCTCTGCGATAGCGGTAGTGAACGGCGTGAAGATCGTTATTGATAAAATCCGTAAGTCCCGTAGAAGTGACGCTGTCGGTCACGATGGTACCGCCCGGGTTCTTTTCAAGTGCAATGATTGCTGCAAGAGCGACAAGACGGTTCCGGTTGATTTCCCGTCCGTTTTCGTCCACACAGCCGGCACGGTCAACGTCTGTATCAAAAATAATTCCGAGATCGGCGTGATTGCGTTTCACCGCTTCACTGATGCTTTTCATCGCCTGTTCGTTTTCGGGATTCGGCGCATGATTCGGGAACATTCCGTCCGGCTCAAGAAACTGAC
>JBJFHV010000345.1:0-1802 GCA_051894015.1 Acutalibacteraceae bacterium
GGATCCGTCAGAGCGCTTCCGACGCGCTGCAAAGAACCATCACCGGCTATGACATCGTAACACCGAGAGATATTCAGCTTCATATCGCAAACGGTCAGTACAAATATGCGCTGTATCCCGTCTGGCTTCTGAACACCACGTGGAACGGCAAAAAATTCACCTTTGCCATGAACGGTCAGACCGGAAAATTTGTCGGCGATCTTCCGCTTGACAAGGGTAAATTCTGGAAATATGTTTCCTTGTTGAGTGTGGGAATCGGCGCAGCCTTGTACGCAATTCTATGGATCATAGCTTTATATTTGTAAGGGGGGGAAACGGATATGAAAAAAAGAATAATCGCTGTTGTGTTTTCCCTGATGCTTTGTCTCTTGTCCTTAATGCCTGCCTTTGCCATTGTTGAACGGCCGCTTCATATCTTCGACGAAAACGGAATCTTTACCGCTGAAGAATTTAACGAGCTGGAAGATATGGCGACAGACATTGAGTCTGAATACGGATATTGTGTCATGTACTGCGTGACCGATCAGGTGCAAGAGGGTCAGACTTATGAGTACTGCGAGGCACAATATACAAAGAAAGCCCAGGAGAAAAGCGGAATTATGCTCACACATGATTCCGAAAACAAAAAATATGCTTTATATGTAAGTGAGGATGCCGAAACCGTTTTTACCGACGGGATCCAGGATACCCTGGGAGAAGCATACAATAATGCCGAAACCTATTATGACGGCGTTGTTGCCTATCTGGAAGCCGCGGAATTTGTGCTTAAAACCTCCGCTGTGTCTGCTTCGGTTACGGAGAAACCCTCAAAAAATGCGTCAGGCGACGTGACGGTTGATCCGAACCTTCCGACCGAAAGACTTTTGCCGCTTGTTGTGGATCAGGCAAATCTTTTAAGCGACGAGGAAGAAAAACAGCTGATCGCAAGACTTGAAGAAATCTCGGACAGATTTGATCTTGATCTTGCCGTCGTCACAGTAACCGATTTCGGCGGAAAAACACCCGAAGCGTTTGCCGACGATTTTTATGATTACAACGGCTACGGAAGAGGCGAAAATGCCGACGGTGCTCTGCTTGTCTACAAGCCCGGCGAGCAGGGGGACAGACGGCTTCAGATTTCAACCTGCGGAAAAGCGATCGAGGCTTTTTCCGACGCCGATATATCAAACACCTTAGATTCGTTGAAAAGCTATATTATTGACGGGGATTATATCGGAGCCTTTCAGGCGTTTGCCGACCGAAGCGAGTATGAATTTGAAAAGAAATTTGAACCGAGCGTCAGCGTGTTCTGGATTCCCGTTTGCCTGATTATCGGTTTCATTGCTGCATTTGTGATTATGAAAATTGCAACAAGCTCCCTTAAATCCGTAAGACATAAGGTCGATGCCGGCGACTACGCAAGTAACGTAACGGTCACAAACCGGTCGGATACCTTCCTTTACCGCAACGTCAGCAAAACACCGATTCCCAAAGAAAGCAGCTCCTCGGGCAGCAGTACGCACACCAGCTCCTCGGGCAGTACGCACGGCGGCGGCGGATCGTCATTTTAAAGGAGGAAAATCATGGCTGAAAAAATCGTTTTTTCGTGTATTCCGAAAACACTTGAGCAGTTTTTGTCCCTGCCGCAATCGGAAATGAAAACACCCTTTGAAACGGCGGCGCTTACGGTGCTTGCTTTGAGTATATATCCCGAAGACAAAGAGCTGTCTTTCAGAATGCTCGAAGCCTTACGCGGTCCGAGACCGCTGAGCAATATGGATAAGCAGTTTATCGCCGACCGGTTCCGCGGCAAGGACTATGTG
>JBJFHV010000346.1:0-1798 GCA_051894015.1 Acutalibacteraceae bacterium
AAATAGGCATCAACCTTTCTTGAATAGGTTTGTCCCGAAACGGGAACACAGCCGGAAAAGCCCATGTCCTCGGCGATCAGGGCTTCGAGCTTTTTGATTTTTTCTTCGTCGCCCTCAAAAAGCTCCATAAAGCTTGCCTGTGTGCCGGTCGTGCCCTTTGAGCCTAACAGTAAAAGGCGGGAAAGCTGATATTCAAGGTTTTCGATGTCCTGCGACAGCTCGTACATCCAAAGAGTCGCTCTTTTGCCGACGGTGGTAAGCTGTGCCGGCTGAAGATGTGTATACGCAAGGCAGGGGAGAGCCTTGTATTCTTCGGCAAAGGCGGAAAGATTGCGAAGTACCTGAGCCGCTTTTTTCAGTACGATTTTCGAAGCTTCACGCAGAATGATGACATCGGTGTTATCGCCGACATAGCAGGAGGTTGCACCGAGATGAATGATGCCCTTCGCTTTCGGGCACTGTTGACCGTAGGCGTAAACGTGACTCATGACGTCATGGCGGACGATGCGTTCTCTTTCTTCGGCAACATCAAAGTTTACGTTGTCCTTGTTGGCTTCAAGCTCGGCAATCTGCTCGTCGGTGATGTCGAGTCCGAGCGCCTTTTCCGCCTTGGCAAGAGAAATCCACAGCCGTCTCCATGTGCGGAACTTGAAGTTATCGGAGAAAACGTGCTGCATTTCTTCGCTTGCGTAGCGGGTGGATAACGGGGAAATGTAAGAATCTCTGTTCATTTGTACCCTCCGTATTATTTGTTTTTATTGATAAGGCGGCTTTCGGTTTCGCCGCTTTCAAGGTCGATGAAACGGGTATAAAGCGAAATCTTGTTGTTTTTGTCAAGGTTGTCCCAGATTTCGGCGGTGAACTTGTCAAGGTCGTTGCCGATTTTGACTCTTTCCGGCTCTCCCTGGAACGTCGGAATCGGGTTGCCGTCACAGACGTAGGTGTGAATGAAATGACCGAGACCGGGAAGCGAGGGGTAGGAGAAATAATAGCGGTTGCAGGCGGTGCCTTCGGCGTCGGCGGACTTTAAGATGCTCATGCGGTAAGAGAAGTCGCCGTTTTCGAACTTGAGCATACCGCTGATTCTCGGGGTGAAGTTCGGTGCGTCCGGCTCAAACGCACGGGTGTTGAGCGCATGAGCGAAGCCCTTGCCTTGCTTGACAAAATCGTAAATCGTATCGGTCTGGTCGCCGTTTGTGACGATGAGCTTATTCTCGTACTGTCTTAAGGCAGCATAGATGATAAGAGAGGGATCTTCAACCTTGGAAGCGTCAAACGGCTCGGTGAAAACGGCGCCGTCTTTTTCGGTGAAAATGCGGTTGCGGCTGTTTTCGCTTCTGCCCATGATGAAATAGGCGACAGCGGCTTTTGTGCCGTCCTCGGTCTTACCGATGATAATGCCTCTGCCGACATAGGAGTTGCCGAAAAGGCGGTCTTTGATTGTGTTGATTTTATAGATATCCATTTGATTGTTCCTTTCTTATTCGGTTTTCAGCTTCATAAGAAGCGGAATGATCAGCGAGCCTGCCGTGTTGCCTAAGATAACAAGGGCGATATAAACGCAGGCTTCAAGGGTAAAAATTCGTGCGAGTGCGAAATAATACAAATCGGCAATCGAGTGCTCAAAGCCGCTTAAGATGAACACCGGGATACAAAAGAGAATGCCGACAATGCTGTTTTTCTTTTGATATACCCGGACGGCAATATACATGAGGATTCCGCAGAAGATGCCACGGATAAAGGTCTGTCCTGCAGTCTGCGTCAGCTTCGCCGTGCAGACAGCCGTTGCGGCTTCCAC
>JBJFHV010000347.1:0-1796 GCA_051894015.1 Acutalibacteraceae bacterium
GTCAATGCTCACATTCAACAGTCTTGCAATCCGTTTGATGTTCCCGATATCGGGCAATCCTCTGTCGGACTCCCACTTTGTCACCGCCTGACGGGAAACCATGAGCTTTTCGGCCAACTGTTCCTGTGTAAGACCTGCGCTTTTTCTCGCCTGTTTCAGCTTTTCGCCGAAGGTCAGATTTGTTTCGTTTTCCATAGTGTACACCTCAAAAAATAAAGTCAGCGTTTGCTGCTGACTTCATTGTATGATTTAATATCGTACCAGGCAAGAAACGCGCCGTAGCATTGGCCTCTTTTTGCGTTTCCTCGGCAAATACAGCTTACTGTTCAAGTACTTTCCGGATTTCTTCCTCGCCCGCCGAAACCGAGCCTTGAACAATGCCGTTTCTTCCGCCGCCTCTTGCACCGAAGACTTCCCGCAGTTTTTTACAAAGCGAATCGAGGTCAAAACCGCTTTTGGAGATCATCACAAATTTATAGTTCCCGTTTTCTCCGCCGAACACCGCCGAAAAGTCACGGCTTTTATCGCTTAAAAGATTGGCATATTCACGGATCATATCATTTTCTGTAAGGTCACAGAACACAATATTTCTTTCGCTTTCGCCCATCGACTGTGCAAGAATTTTCAGCTTTTCAAGCTTTGCGCCTCCAAGTCGGTAAGACAGGTCGGCGTTATCCGCTTTCAGTTTTTCCACCATTGCTGCCGTTTCGGTCTCTTTGGCACTGAGCAGTGCTGCGACCTCGTGGTTTTCATCAAGCTTCTTTCGGACATCGCAAAGTGCACGCTCGCCGCAAAGAATAAAAAGCCTTGTGCCGCTCTTGTACTTTTCAAATTTCACAACCTCAATCAAGCCGATTTCGCCCGTTCTTCTGACGTGCGGCGCACAGCAGGCGCAAATATCGACGCCGGGAATCTCAACAAGCCTGAGCGGGCCGTCAACCTCCTTTTTACTGCGGTAGCTGATCTCTTTCTTTTCCTCCTCGGTCGGGAAAAAGACATGAATTTCCTTGTTATCCCACACCGCTTTGTTGACAAGCTTTTCTACTTTACAGACATCGTCTTTTGTGAGCGGGCCGTTGAAATCAAGCGTGACCGTTTCGCTTCCCAAGTGAAAGCCGACGTTGTTATAGCCGTAAAGAGAATGCACGATTCCCGAAAAAATATGCTCGCCCGAATGCTGCTGCATATCGGAAAACCGCTTTTCAAAGTCGATTTTCCCCTTAAGAACCGTACCTATACGGAGTTTTTCGAAGTTTTCCTTTGAGTTTTCAACGATGTGCAGGATTTTTCCACATTCGATCTGAACGTCCTCAACATACACATCGCCGAGGCTTCCTCTGTCCGAAGTCTGTCCGCCGCCCTCCGGAAAAAAGGCGGTACGGTCAAGCACGACGTGAAATTTTTCGCTAACTTCGTAAAGGTCAACAACTTTACATTCGAATTCGGTCACATAACTGTCAAGGTCATAAAGCTTTTCGGTCATCATCACAACAAGCGGACCGAAAGAGCAGTGAAATGCTTTTTCGGTCGTTTCCTTTCTTTGATTCTATGCAGATATTTCTGCTTTTTCCGTTGTCTCAGCCTTCTTCTTTTTTTCGGGAAGCTGAGCGACAATAATGGCGGCAAACATCAGCACACAGCCGATGGCTTCTCTGACGGACGGAATCTGTTTTAAAACAAGCATACCCGTCAAAACGGCGAAAACCGATTCCAGACTCATGAGCATTGACGCAATTGTCGGTTCGGTTTTCTGCTGACCGAGAATCTGAAGCGTATAGGCAACACCGCTTGACATA
>JBJFHV010000348.1:0-1796 GCA_051894015.1 Acutalibacteraceae bacterium
AACAGAAAATGGAAATTTTTTATCAGCAGATAAATACAAGGCAACCTCTAAAAACAGATCGGCAGTCCGTGTAAGTTTCATGGGCTGCCGATCACTTTTTCCTGTATTTTTAACGGGTCGTTCTGACCGATTGCTTATACACTTTCGGTGTGATGCCGTATTTCTTTTTGAATGTATTGATAAAGGCGGACGCCGATGTATAGCCGCATCGGATGGCACATTCCTCGACCGATATGTTTTCCTTTTCCAGAAGCGTTGCGGCCATTGCCATTTTCGATTCGTACCTTAATTTTTTGAATGAGGAGCCGTAGTATTCCTTGATAATGCGTTCCGCCTGACGGGAAGAAACCCCCATGTTTTCGGCAAAGTCATCAAGAGTAACTTTACTGCAGTCCTCTAAAAGAAGCTGGTCAAGAATCCACGAGCGGTTTTCATTCAGGTCGCTGCCTGTCTGCAAATCAACGGGTGCTTTTTCTTTCGGGTGATAAAGCCGTGTCAGTTCTACAATCAGACGGATTGCAAGGGAAGATAAAATACTATCTTTCAAGAATTCATCATTGATATTTTCTTTGAGCATCATGTTAAAAATACGGTTGATTTCCGCATTGCTTTTCCCGATCCAGAACGTCTTTTCCGTGAATAATTCTAAAGCCTTGTCGGCCTTTTTCGGTTTGGAGATTTTAAAATATACGCATAATTCGTGCATGGGATTTTGAAAGTCGGGCGTCTGCTTATGCAACACATTCGGTCCCGTAACATAAAGAGAGTTTTTGGATAAATGATATCTGCCGTATTCTGTATCAAGAATCCCCTTGCCGCCGTCGATCAGATGCAGTTCATAGCCGTTTTTGGTATGGGCGTGCATCATGACAGTTTCGTCAATCGTGCCTGAATAAATTTTGAAGACCTGTACTTTGCTTTCGTTATAATTAAATGTAACTGCCATATCAAACACCCCGATTCATTGTATCAGATTGTTCCTTTTTTATCAAGCAAAAATATACTTAAAACGACATAAAATTGATATTTATGTCGTTTTGATGTCTTTCAATTTCATCCAAAAATCAATATACTATATTTGTAAATGACAATGGGAGATGAGCAGTAAGATGAATCCGTTAAAATTTGTAATCATGACCGACACCCATTATTATTCAAAAAAGAACTGGCTTGCCGGCAATTATAACGATTTTCCGCCTGCCAACGATCAACTGTTATTTAAGTACAGCGAGGAAATTATCGGGCATACGTTTGATGAACTGAGCCGGGATGACTTTTCGGATATTGTTCTTATCAGCGGGGACTTGACCAATAACGCTGAAATCCCGTCACACGAAGAAATGCGTGATGCGCTCAGAAGGCTCAAAGCAAGCGGAAAAAAGGTGTTCGTAACCACCGCCACGCATGATTACGAAACCGGGTATATGCCCGGGTACGGTTTTGACGAAAATAACCAAAAGGTTCCTGTCCCTCAGCTGAAACGCGAGAAACTTCTCGATTATTACGGCGAGTTCGGATATAACGACGCCGTTGCGGTTCACAAAGAGTCCATGTCGTATGTTGCCCAGCTTGCCGACGGTTACCGTCTGCTTGCGCTCAACGATGACTACGGCGATCCGCATTGCGGTTTCAGCGACGATTGCCTTAAATGGATCAGAGAGCAGGCAAAAAGGGCGCACGAGGACGGTCAGGTGATTTTTGCGATGACGCATCATCCTTTGATTGCTCCGTCCGTGCTTTATCAGATTATCGGCGGAGACAATATTCTTTGGCAACGAGAGATGGTGATTGAGCAG
>JBJFHV010000349.1:0-1792 GCA_051894015.1 Acutalibacteraceae bacterium
AAGAACAAAACGTTTGTCGTCAAGCGCGAAAGAAAGGGCGTAAAAAAAGCGGCGCTGACGTATGAAACACTTTCAGAGGGGACGTATCGCAGTTCGGCTTTTACTCTAGTAAAAATCAAGCTTGAAACCGGGCGCAGCCATCAGATCCGGATTCAGTTTGCGTCAAGAAAGAATCCGCTCTTCGGCGACGGAAAGTACGGAAGTGCAGACAACGAAAAGAATATTGCGCTCTGGTCGTATTCACTCTCGTTTTCTCATCCGAAAACCAAAAAGCCGATGGGTTTTACGCTCAAGCCTGCCGAAAACAGCTTGTTTTACCGGACAGGCTGTAATAATGTGATAGAATAATGGCAAAGAAAAAGAAGCGTGCCGGGTGACACGCTTCTTTTGGTTTACACTTTTATCCAATGCTTAGCCTTCTTCTTTCATTGCCTTGAAGCAATCGTCGCAGTAAACGGCTCTGTCGGGAGAGGGCTCGAACGGAACAACAGCTTCGCCGCCGCATCTTGCACAGGTAGCTGTGAAGTGTTGACGAGGAGGTCTTGCTGCATTCTTTCTGGCCATACGGCAGTCTCTGCAGCGCTGAGGCTCGTTCTGGAAGCCTTTTTCAGCATAAAACTCCTGCTCGCCTGCGGTGAAAACGAATTCCTTGCCGCATTCTTTGCATACAATCGTTTTGTCTTCGTACATGATTTTAACCTCGCTTGAAAAATAATTGCCCTTGCCGGATTTGCACCGTCACCTTTGAAAACAACGCTCTACTTTAAGCTATCAGGCATATCAATTGTCTTTGCCGAACTCGCTTTTGAGTTTTTTTCTGGCTCTTGAAAGGGCGCCTTCCACGGACTTTTCGCTTGTCGTAAGCTTTTTCGCAATTTCGCTGTAACGAAGACCGCTCAGATACAAAAAGAAAACACGCTGTTCTTTTTCGGTCAGCTTTTCGCGGATCGTTTTGCTGATACGCTGTGCCTCTTTTCGGGAAAGAAGCAGCTGCTCAGGGGTCAGAGCGGTATCCGCAAGCTCGGACTGATCGTCAAGAGACGTACACAGATCCGGCGGTATCTGACGTTTGCTTTTGCTTGATTTAACGGTATTGACGATTCGGTTGTGAATGCATCGGGTTGCGTAGGTCGCAAAAGAAGCATCTCTCTTTTCATCATAAGAATGAACGGCACTCAAAAAGCCGATCAGACCGACCTGAGACAGATCCTCCGTTTCGCTTCGGTCAAAGCTGAACTTTGCCGCCTGCGCTTTTGCAACCGCAAGATAGCGGGTACAAAGCTCGCTCCAGGCGTTGGAGTCGTTTTGACTTTTACAAAGTGAAACAAGCTGCTCGTCGGAAAGAGAAGAAACGTTTTTCATCAATATGCCCTTTCAAAATAGAACTTCATGAAAAGCTTCTATTATCGTTTTTATAATACGACAAAAAGAAAAAATTGTCAATTCAACTTTTAACCAAAAGACAAAGACGATTTTTAGCAAAAAACACAAAAAATAAACGTAATTTCCTGAAAAATTAACACTTTTTACTCATTTTGTCGGTTATCTCAACCACAAATCTCAAATAATTGTTCCGCCTCCGACAACGATGTCTCCGTCATACAGCACGACGGCCTGTCCTTTGGCGATCGCTCTTTGCGGTGAATCGAAGTGAAGATGAAAATGGTTTTCGTCCGTCTGCGTGACCGTTGCCGGCTGTTCGGGCTGGTTATATCGGATCCGGGCTTTGACTCTGAGCGGCCCGTCAAGCTTTTCGCTGACGATGATATTGATGTTTTCCGCATCAAGATCG
>JBJFHV010000350.1:0-1785 GCA_051894015.1 Acutalibacteraceae bacterium
CCTGCATCGCCAGCATTTCCACAATGGTGGACTTTCCGCTCCCCTGTCTGCCCTGTAAGATAATCACGTCGTCCACCTTACAGCCCGGGTTCATCAGCCGGCTGATTCCGCCGTGAAAAATCAGCCGTGAACACTCCCTCGTGTATTCGCTGTCCTTACAGCCCATGATTTCGGACAGAAAGTGCTCGATCCGGTCAATCCCGTCCCAATCAATGTCGGAAATCCGGTTGTAAATCGGGTTGTAGCTGATCTCCTCGGCGATAATGTTCATCGCGTGGGTAAAATCCGTCGCGGACTTGATCCCGTTATAGTTTTCCTCAATGTACCTTAGCGCCTTGCTTTGCGCCGCGTCCGTCCACGGCTCCCCATGAAATTCAAACTGTCCGGCAACCGTGTTGTACCGAAGGGACATAAAATACTGGTCATAGCTTAAAATCAGCACATAGTTTTTGATCGTACAGCGGATACTGCCGTCCTTCTTGCGGTCAAGAGCGGTTGCGCTGTCGGGTTCGCCGCCCGTGCTGTAATACTCTGCACAGCCGTCAATGCCCAGCACACTGCTTCGAAACAGGATGTCGTCAAAAAATGCAAGCCGTTCCTCTTCGGTAAGATTTGGCACTTCCATCGTTTTTTTCATCATGGTGTACAAGAATTTTTTGTCCGCATCCGGCTGCGTTCTGTCGTAGTTAATGCGTATTGTTTTCTCCTCCTTAATCAGTAATAGATGAAAAAAAGCTGCTCGAGTATTCTTGAAGCGTGCGCAGCACCCCGTGAATACAATAAGCAGCCTGATTTCGAACATATGTTCGATTATTATTTTACATCAAAAAATTCAATTTGTCAAGAGGGAAAGAGAAAATTTTTCTAATCGGATATCTCACCTTACCCTTTTTATAAAGAAATTCAAGTCTTCTGTCCGTATATTCAATCATGATTCATATTGAATAGCCGCAGCAGTCCGTTTACTGCTTTCCCTCCCGGACGGCTTTTCTCTCTGATTTCTTTTTGCGCTTTTCGCATTTCGTCAGTGCCTTTCGTCCGCTCATACTGCGGTGATGGGCTCTGCACTCGTCACATTTTCCGTATCGTTCGCATTTTGTTCTTTTGCAGGGGCAGTTTTCATTTTGCATTTTTATCTCTCCCGATCTGTTTTCATAATAAATATATCCGATCTTTCCCTGCAAGTCAACCAAAAAAAGCCGCCGCAGACTGATTGCATCTGCGGCGGTCATTTTTTCACCCTTCAAAAAGCGGAATGAAGAAATTTTTCGTATTATTCGGCGTCGGGAGCGTACATGGACTGAAGCTTTTTCAGATGCTCGTACTTCTCCTTGGCAAATTCTGCGCTTTCCGCATAGAGCTTTTCGGCTCTGTCGGGGAACTCACGCATAAGTCTTGAATAACGGGCTTCGTTCTTGATGAAGGCAAGGTATTCCTCGGTCGGCTCCTTGCTGTCAAGGGTGAACGGGTTCTTGCCCTCTTTTTCAAGTCTCGGGTCAAAGCGGAAGTTGTACCAGTAACCACAGGCAACTGCCTTCTTTTCTTCGGTCATGCTGATACCCATGCCGCCCTTGATGCCGTGGTTGATACACGGAGCGTAAGCGATGATGATGGACGGACCGTCATAGCTTTCGGCTTCCTTGAAGGCCTTCAGGCACTGGTTGTAGTCAGCACCCATCGCAACCTGAGCGACGTATACATAGCCGTAGCTCATCGCGATCTGAGCAAGATCCTTCTTCTTGACTTCCTTACCGGCAGCCGCAAACTGTGCAACAGCGCCGGTCG
>JBJFHV010000351.1:0-1785 GCA_051894015.1 Acutalibacteraceae bacterium
CCTTGAACTCAAGTCTGTAAAGAAGAAATATAAGAATCTGAAATTTGCCGCCGGTTGTTCGCGGGAAGTAATCGAACGGGGAGCTGAAATGCTCGGCTGGGATCTGGACAAGCTGATTTCGGAAACGATACTTGCCATGCGGGCGACAGATGCGGTTGATTAAGAGCACAATAAGGAGATTGTACGATGATTTCAACAAGAGGAAGATATGCGCTTCGTGTGATGATTGACCTTGCGGAACACAGCGGTGACGGCTATATCCCGATGAAGGACGTCGCAAACCGTCAGGGAATATCTCTCAAATATCTGGAACGGATTTTGCCCGTTCTTGCCAAAAACAATTATATCCACGGTATCCAGGGAAAGGGCGGCGGCTATAAGCTGACCAAACCCGCCGAAGAATATCGGGTAGGGGACATTCTCCGCCTGACCGAGGGCGATCTTGCGCCGGTTGCGTGTCTGCACGGTGAGGTGAACACCTGTGAACGGGCGGATATATGTAAAACCGTCAAAATGTGGAACGAATACTATGCGTTGACGAACAAATTTTTCGACGGAATCACACTGGCGGATCTGATGTAATAAAACAGAACAGGGCTGACGCAAAACGGAAATCCGAAAGCGTCAGCCCTTTGATTTTTAAAAAATTCAGAATGAACACCCCGGCAGTCACACGGCTGTCGGGGTTGCCAATTGTTTCAATCATGTTTCAGTCAATGAAACACAGTTTTTGCGGCACAAACATTTTGATATGATTCTCTATCTATAAGCCATCATTTTTTATTCTGATCAGCAAACATGGTTGTTTTTGAGCGTTAACCGGAACGCACAATATATATTGTGTCAATAATATCATATATGAATTCAGTTGTCAAGATAAGAAGTCATCTGAGCAGAAAAAAGGGACCGCACCGGCGCAGTCCCTTTCTTTTACTGTTTATATCACCTTGGACAAAAAGTCCTTTGCTCTGTCCGATTTCGGATTTTCGAAAAACTCCTTCGGCTCGGCTTCTTCAATGAATCGGCCCTCGTCCATAAACATGATGCGGGTTCCGACCTCTTTGGCAAAGCCCATTTCGTGCGTGACGACAACCATCGTCATGCCCTGGTCGGCAACCTCTTTCATCAGATCGAGTACTTCACCGACCATTTCGGGGTCAAGCGCAGACGTCGGCTCATCGAAGAGAATGACGTCGGGATTCATCGCGAGCGAACGGACAATGGCGACTCTTTGCTTCTGACCGCCGGAAAGACTGGACGGATACGCGTCCGCCTTGTCCTCGAGTCCGATTCGTTTAAGCAGCTCTCTTGCTCTTTCTTCCGCCTCTTTTGTAATCTGCTTGACGGATTTGTCGGTCTGCTTTTTGCGTCTTGCCTTTTTGCCGACATAGACAGGGGCGAGCATGATGTTTTCAAGGACGGTCTTGTTGTTGAAAAGGTTGAAATGCTGGAACACCATGCCCATTTTCTGGCGGTGGACGTTGATGTCAACCTTGGGATTGGCGATGTCAACGCCGTGAAAGATGATGCTTCCGCTTGTCGGGTCCTCCATGCAGTTCAGACACCGCAGAAACGTACTTTTTCCCGAGCCGGAGGGACCGATGACAACGACCTTTTCGCCCTTTTTGACGGTGGTCGTGATGCCCTTTAAGACTTCATTGTCGCCGAAAGCCTTTTTCAGATCCTTGACTTCGATCAGAACGTCATCGGGCTGTGTGACGGTTTTAATTTCCTCTTTCACTTCTTCTCAGCCTCCTTTCCATAAGCTTGACAAGCAACGTGATG
>JBJFHV010000352.1:0-1777 GCA_051894015.1 Acutalibacteraceae bacterium
TCTTCATTGACAAACCGGAAAGTTTCTTATACAATGATAAAAAAAGAAAAGAGGTTCAAAGTATGGCAGTTTTTAAACCGTTTAAAGCCGTAAGACCGACTGAAAAATATGCCGAGGCAGTTGCCGCGCTTCCGTATGACGTCATGAACAGCAAGGAAGCAAGAGAAATGGTCAAGGGTAAGCCCTACTCATTTTTACACGTTGACCGGGCGGAAATCGACCTTGACGAAAGCGTTGATATTTACAGTGAGCAGGTCTATCGCAAAGCAAGAGAAAATCTTGATGCTCTCGAAAAAAACGGCATCACCAAGCAGGACGAAACCGCTTGCTTTTATATCTACCGACAGATCATGGACGGCAGAAGCCAGACCGGTCTTGTCGGCTGTGCTTCGATTGACGACTACATCAACAACATCATCAAAAAGCACGAATTCACAAGAGCGGACAAGGAGCAAGACAGAATCAACCATGTTGATTTCTGCGACGCGAACACCGGCCCGATTTTCCTTGCGTACCGCGAAAACAAGGAAATCGAAGCCATTATCGACAGCTGGAAAAACGAGCACAAACCGGTTTACGACTTCGTGACCGACGACGGCATCGGCAACACCGTATGGGTCGTGGACTGCCCGGAAGTAAGCGAAAAGCTGCGCACCCTTTTTGACTCGGTCGAAAGCCTTTATATTGCCGACGGACATCACCGCTGTGCTTCGGCGGTCAAGGTCGGACAAAAGAGACGTGAGCAGAATCCGTCTTACACCGGTCAGGAGGAATTCAACTTCTTCCTTGCCGTTGCCTTCCCGAAGAACGAGCTTGCGATCATGGACTATAACCGTGTCATGAAAGACCTGAACGGTTATTCGGCCGAGGAATTCATCGCGAAGCTCGGCGAAAGCTTCACCGTTGAAGAAGCAAAGGGAAACGAGCCGTACCGCCCCGTCTGCCGCCACAATTTCGGCATGTACCTTGATAAAAAGTGGTACAGCATCACCGCGAAAGAGGGCACGTTCGACGAAAGCGACCCTGTCGGACGGCTTGACGTTTCGATTCTTCAGAACAACTGCATCACCCCGATTTTCGGCATCGAGGACCCGAGAACCGACAAACGGATTGACTTTGTCGGCGGAATCAGAGGTCTTGCGGAGCTTGAAAGACGCTGCGAAACCGATATGCGCATTGCCTTTTCGATGTACCCGACTTCTCTTGACGAGCTGATGGACATTGCCGACGCCGGGAAGGTCATGCCGCCGAAATCCACATGGTTCGAGCCGAAGCTTTTGAGCGGATTGTTTATCCACAAGCTCAGCTGAGTGATTTCTCTTTGGATTATATTAGTTAAATTGCATATTCTTGACCGCCGGAAGCGGATTTGATTGAATAATATACATAAAATTGCATATTTTCTGCAAAATAATGCAAATAATAGTTGACTTATTCCCGATTCGGTGTTAGAATATGAGCCATAGTAACGCCCATAGGACGTAAATTATTTATTTTTTGGAGGAAAAGAACATGAAAAAAGTATTAGCCGTTCTCCTTGCCCTCGTTATGGTGCTTTCATTGGCAGCCTGCGGCGGCAACAGCGGAGAAACCACAACAGCAGCAGAAGGCGACACAACCGCAGCGGCAGCTGAAGCAAAAGTCAAGCTTGTTGACATTAAGCTTACCGACGAAGATTACGCTTTCGGCGTTGATAAGGATCAGCCTGAGCTTCTTGAAAAGGTCAACACCTTCATTGCCAAGATCATGGAAGACGGCACCTTTGACGAAATCTGCA
>JBJFHV010000353.1:0-8296 GCA_051894015.1 Acutalibacteraceae bacterium
TATCTGTCGCAGCCTCAAGGATATCCCGAACGATATGAAAAAGTATCATCCGCAGAATATGGCAGGTGTTCCGCTTCTTGTTGAAACGATTTACAAGACCGTATGGCGCACCGCCGAAAAGAGCGGCCGGGCGGACAAGCTTCGCAAAGGAATTAAAATCAGCAACTTCCTTTATAAGCACGGTATCGACGTCAGAAGAAAGCTGTTTAAAGAAGTCATCAACGGTATGGGCGGCGAGCTTGAATACATCGTATGCGGCGGCGCTTACCTTGACCCGAAATATGAGCAGGGTCTTACCGAGCTCGGCGTTGATATTCTCGGCGCCTACGGCACGACCGAATGTTCTCCGGGCGTCACCTTCAACACCCAGCTCAACCACAAGTTCGGCTCCTGCGGCAGACCGATGAGCTGCTGTGAAGTCAGAATCAACGACCCTGACGAGGACGGCGTGGGCGAAATCTATGTTCGCGGCGAAAACGTCATGATGGGCTACTATGAGGATCCGGAAGCTACGGCATCCGTATTTGACGGCGACTGGTTCAAGACGGGAGATTTCGGATACATGGACGAGGACGGCTACCTCTTCTTCGTCGGAAGAAAGAAGAACCTGATCGTTCTTTCCAACGGCAAGAACGTTTCTCCCGAAGAGCTTGAAGATCAGCTCGGAAGAATTGAATATGTTCAGGAAGTTCTGGTTTACGGCGAAAACGATCTTCTGACTGCTGAATTCTTCCTGGATGAGACGCTTTGCGAAAATGCAAAGGAACAGATTAAAAAGGATGTTGCCGAAGTCAATAAGACTTTCCCGGTCTATAAGAGAATTCACAATATCAAGACGAGAGATACCGAGTTCCCGAAGACCACAACGCTGAAAATTAAAAGAGATTATAAGGACGAGGTAAAAGCATGAGTGAAGAAATTCTGACAGTAAGGCAGCTTGCTTCTTACGCTGCAAAAAAGTACAACAACAAGCCGTTTTGCCGTTTCTTCCGCGGAGAGCAGTATTTTGAAAAATCGTATACCGAGTTTTATGAAGACTGCCTTGCCGTATGCCGTTATATCCGTTCGGTTGAACCGAGAAGAATGCATATCGCCTTCATCGGAAAAACAAGCTATGAATACATCGCGTGCCTGACCGGCATGATTTTCAGCGGAAACGTTGTCGTTCCTTTTGCGCCGGACATTACCGTCAAGGAGGCCTGCGAGCTTTTTGACGACGCGGACATTGAAATGCTGTTTTGTGAGGACGACTTTTCCGAAAGAGCCGAAGAGATCAAAAAGCAGTACAAAGGTCTTAAGCAGGTTGTCTCTCTCGGTAACTGGGAATGGTTTGACGAGGTGTTTGAAAAATATAATTCGGATTCCGAATACGCTTCTCTTTCCGATGTCGAGGTCGACCCCGACGAGATGGCGTTGATTATCTACACTTCGGGCACAACAGGTGTCCGCAAGGGCGTTATGATCTCAAATCATAATCTTGCCGCCAACAGCTCGTATAAAGCATACAGCATGGACGATGACGATATCAGCTTTTCTATTTTGCCGATGCATCACATTTTCTGCTATGCGTGCGACGTTCTCAAAACGCTTTATGACGGCGGCACGCTGTGCCTCAACGGTGCGCTCCAGAATATGTATAAGAATTTTCTGGCATATCAGCCGACAATTATGAGAATTGTTCCGTCGATCTGCAAATCGATTCTCACAAAAATAAAAATTGCCGAAAGAAATCACCCCGAGCTTTCCAAAAGAGAGGCGGCGGAGCTGATCGTCGGCAAGAATTTCCGGAGAATGATTGCCGGAAGCGCCTTTTTAAGCGGTGCGCTGATTGACGAATTTGAAAAATACGGAATCACTGCACGTCAGGGCTACGGCATGAGCGAATGCAGTCCCCGTGTTTCGACCTCGGACTTCTCCGACGTCTGCAAGTATTCAAACGGCAAGCTTTTAGGTGTTGACGAGGTTCGTTCCGTTGACGGCGAAATTCAGGTCAAGGGTCCGTCCGTCATGCTCGGCTACTATAAAAAGCCCGAGGCAACGAAAGAAGCCTTCACCGAGGACGGCTGGCTTCATACGGGTGACCTCGGCTATCTTGAGGGCGACCACATCTATCTTGTCGGCAGAAAGAAAAACCTGATGGTGCTTTCCAACGGTGAAAACATTCCGCCCGAAAGAATCGAAAACCGCTTCGTTGACGACGGTGTAGTCAAAGAAATCATCGTTTACGCCGAAAACGACAGCATCATTGCGGAAATTTATCCCGATTATGAGTTTGCGAAGGCTCACGAAATCGAGGACATTGAGGGCGAAATCGCAAAAATCGTCGACAGAGTCAATGTGGAATCTCCCTCCGATGAACAGATCAGCACCTTCCGGATCAGCCCGAACCCGTTCCCGAGAACATCTTCGGGTAAAATAAAAAGAACAGAATTTTATTTCAGAAATGAGGCGAAATCATGATTCAGAAAACTTTACCGAGCGGTGAAACCGTAACCGCTTACCCGATTGCAATTCCGCAGCAGTTCATGTTTGCCTGCTCGTTGCAGTACGGCCAGGACGCCCTTGTTAACAACATCGGTTCCGGTTATTACTGGAAAGGCGGAATGGATTTTGACATCATGAAAAAGTCCGTTTATGAAGCCATCGGACGCTGTGACACGATGAGACTCCGGTTTGCGCCGGACGAAACCTACAAGGTACTTCAGTATATTACGGAAAAGAGCGAAATGGAAATTGAAACGCTTGATATGAGTGATGTTTCTCTTGAAGAAGCGCACGAAAAGCTCAAGGAAATTACCCACGGTCCCGTTCCGATGTTCTATTGCGAGCTTCATAAGATCTGGCTTGTCAAGCTCTCGGACGGCTACAACGGACTGCTGTTCAAGCTTCAACATCTTGCGATGGACGCTTATTCAACGAAGATCTTCCTGAAGGATATCATGGAAATCTATCTTCATTACGTCAAGGGTACGGCTTATCCGAAGCCGATGCGCCCGTATGTTCCGGCACTTTTAAAGGAGCTTGCTTACATGAAGTCCGAACAGTACGAAGCCGATAAAAAATACTGGTACGATTCTCTTGCCACAACTACCGAGCCGATTTTCACCGATTATCTTCTGGATAACCGCCTGAAAAAACAGCAAGAGACCTATCCCGACCGCAGATACTGCGACATTCACTCCGGTTCACCCGAAGCGGGACTTGAGATTTTCGATCTGACCGCCGAAGAGACTCAAAAGATTTTTGATATGTGCGAAAAGAACGGACTTTCCGTCTGCGCAACGCTTTCGATGGCAATTCGCACGGCTCTTTCCGTCTTTAACGACAACGAAGAGGACGTATCGTTCAAGATGATCGTCAACCGCCGCGGCAATCTTTCCGAAAAGAAATCCGGCGGAATCCGCATCAACTTCTTCCCGATGAGAAGTATTGTTTCGCCCGAAACCTCATTCAAGGCGGCAATCGAAGAGATTGAGGAAGTACAAAACGAGATTTATTCCCATTGCAGTCTCGGATTCTGGGAAATGCTTGCTCTTCGTCATCAGTCCATGCCGAAAACAGCGCTTCCCGATTCGACCTATGACAGTGTCGGTTTCTCTTATCAGCCGCTGATGATCATTCCGAATCTTGACGAGGAAACCGCAAGAACGGCAAAGGGCGTGTGGTACAACAACGGCGCATCGATGATTCCGCTTTATATCACCGCAAGGCACAGAGCCGAGGACGGCGGACTCGAGTTCGTCTTCGAATACAGAAAGACACCCGATCCGACCTACGACCTGACGGTATTTTTCCGTGTATTGCACGATGCACTTATGCTCGGAACGGAAGATCCTGAAATCAAAGTCGGCGACATTCTTGATAAGGCGGCTATCACCGAAGAAGAAAGGAACGGAAAATAATGCAGGAACTTGTAGCGATTATTGAAAATTATGTTGAGGCGGACGAAATCACCGCCGAAACAAGCTTTAAAAAGGATTTAGGCCTGAGCTCCTTTGATACGGTCTGCATGATTGATGAAATCAAAACCGAACTCGGAGTGAAGCTTGAGCCTGCCGACTTTGTGAAATACAAGACCGTCGGTGCAATGGCAGATTATATTAACTCAATGAAATAAATCGGTAAAGAGAAAGAAACGAGCCTCGCAGGAGACTCGTTTCTTGCTGTTTCTGAAAGCGAAATGTTTTTTCAATTGCCTTGAATTTTTCGTCAGTTGTGTTATACTGAGAAAAACATAAAAGGTGAAGACGCAATGAAAATTCTGATTGATGCCGACGGCTGCCCGGTTGTAAGACTGACAATCTCTGTTGCCAAAGAATACGGAATACAAGCCGTTATTTTCTGTGATACCAGCCATGAATTTCACGAGGACGGTGTGAAAACCGTGACGGTCGATAAGGGAGCGGACAGTGCGGACTTTAAGATTGTGAACAGTCTGGATTCCGGTGATCTTGTTATTACGCAGGATTACGGACTTGCCGCCATGGTGCTTTCAAAAAACGCAAAAGCACTGACGCAAAACGGACTTGAGATCACTTCATTGAACATTGATTCGCTTTTAGCGTCAAGATACGCCGCCAAAAAGGCAAGAATGAGCAAAAAGCATCTGAAAGGTCCGCCCAAGAGAACCGCCGAACAGGATAAAGCTTTCGAAAAAGCGCTCAGGCGGATTTTAAGCACATTTCGAGAGTTATAATAAACTCGACAGAGTATATCGCAGGAAACCGAAAGGATGAAAACAAATGCAGCTGATAATCGTTCGCCACGGCGACCCGAATTATGTATTGGATTCTCTTACAAAAGAGGGAAAAAAAGAGGCGAAGCTGCTTGCGAAGCGGCTTGAAAAGGAGAATATCGACTATTTTTACTGTTCACCTTTGGGAAGAGCGCAAAAGACGGCTTCCTATACGCTGAAGCTTGTCGGAAAAAAGGCGCAGACGCTCGACTGGCTTCGTGAATTTGAGGGAAAGGTGAAAACAAGTCCCGTCAGACCGCCTGAACAGTGCTGGGACAGACTGCCGTCTTACTGGACGCAGATTGACGACTATTACGGCGAAAACTGGACACAGCCGGAGCTTATGAAAACCGTCAATGTCAAAGAGGAATACAAAAGAGTCTGCGACGGATTGGACGAGCTTTTGAAAAAGCATGGCTATGTTCATGACGGACATATTTTCCGGGTCGAAAGAAGCAATCATGACAAAATCGTTTTGTTTTGCCATTTCGGCGTGGAGTGCGTTATTTTATCGCATCTGATCGGAGTGTCGCCGATGATCCTCTGGCATAACTTTGTTGCGCTTCCGACAAGCGTGACAACGGCGATTACCGAAGAAAGAGAAGAAGGCATTGCCGTTTTCCGGATCAACGCCTTCGGGGATACCTCTCATCTTTATGCGGGAAATCAGCCGGTTTCCTTTGCCGCAAGATTTTGTGAATGTTACAAGGACGACACAAGACATTAAGCTGCTGTGTCGGTTTTCGCTGCTGATTTTTTGAAAATCAGCTTGTCGGTTTTTCCGGTGAGCTGTTCGAAAAAATAGGACAGAATAACCGTTGCCGCAAAGCTTACGGCGATAAACGCATATTTGTGGCTTTCGGCAAAGCCGTAATGAGAAAGAAGATTCATCGGTATGCGCTGAAGCATATACACGCTGAAAACATGAGAACCGAACCATGAAAGAATCGGATTTTTTATCTGAATTTTCATCGTGATCAGGACAAGCGTAAGCATAAATGCGATTGCCCAAAGTGAATAGGTTGCGATGTTTTTCGGCTCGAGAAAATGAAGAAAAGCAAAGGCGCCTGCAACAATCCCGACAGACAAGAACCAAAAAGAGTCGTTTCTTTTTACGACTTTTTCGAACGGTTCTTTTATCATCGAAAAAATCATACCGGTCGGAAAGAGCATCACCGTGTTGTAGTTCCAGCCGTCACGTCCGAGCTTGATCTGAATGACGACATAAGCCGCCGAAAGCAGGGTTGTCAAAGCAACGCCGAGCCAAAGCCGCTTTTTACAAATTATAAAGGAAACAAAGACAAAAATATACAAAACAAGAATTGCAAAGATATACCAGTTGCTGTTGCCGATGCCTGTCCAGCCCGTAAAGGCAAGAAGTGTTGTCTTTAAGCCGTAGCTTTTACGGATAATCAGATTGCAACCTAAGAAAAGGCAGACGCTGATGAAAAGACGGTAATAGACTTTAAAAAAGCGTTTCATCGGAATTGAACGGACGTATGCCTGTCCTTTGTGTTTTATGGATTCCATAATGCCGAAGCCCGAATAAAATAAAAATGACACAACGACAAGCTGAAGTATATTGTTTTTAAATGTCAGATAAGCGTCGTCTAGAATGCCGTTAGCTTTGATATAGCCTTCGGCATGGCTTAAAAATATCAAGAGGACAAAAAGTCCGTTGATGGCGGTCGTATTTTCCCTTGCTATATAATCATCAAAAAATTCATCCGGCCTTGCCGCTTTCAGGTCAGCAAAGGCCAGCATGAATATGAAAAGTAAAAATATAATCATAACGTGACGTCCTCCGGAAAGACAGAATAAAAACAAATTGATTATACAATTAAATACCGATTATTTCAAGACAAAAGGAGAAGCAAATGAAACCGGAATGTGCACCTATGGGTTGGAACAGCTGGGACTGCTACGGTGCGGCAGTTACGGAAGAAACCGTCAGGAAAAATGCCGAATATATGGCGAAAAATCTGAAACAGTACGGCTACGAGTATATCGTTGTCGATATTCAGTGGTACGAACCGACGGCAAAATCCCATTCATACAATGCGTTTGCACCGCTTTGTACAGATGAGTATTCGCGCCTTATTCCTGCCGAAAACCGATTCCCGTCATCGCAGGGCGGCAGAGGCTTTGCGCCGCTTGCCGACTATATTCATTCTCTGGGACTTAAGTTCGGCATTCATATCATGAGAGGAATCCCGAGACAGGCGGTGCACGGCAGCACAAAGATCAAAAACAGCACGGCCTTGCCACGTGAGATTGCCAAAACGGACGATATCTGCCATTGGAATACCGATATGTACGGTGTTGACGCCCGAAAAGAGGGAGCAAGAGAATATTACGAAAGTCTGTTTGAACTGTATGCTTCGTGGGGCGTTGACTTTGTCAAGTGTGACGACATCGCAAGAGAACTGTCTCATGCCGAAGATGAATTGATTCTGATCGGTGAGTGTCTGAAAAACTGCGGCAGGGATATGGTGTTAAGTCTTTCTCCGGGACCTGCGATATTGGATAAGGCCGATGTATACGGAAAATATGCCGATATGTGGCGCATAACCGACGACTTCTGGGACAAATGGAGCGATCTGTACGGTATGTTTGAAAGGGCAGAGAAGTGGGCTCCTTTTTGCGGCGTCGGCGGCTTCCCGGACGCCGACATGCTGCCCGTCGGTGCGATCAATCAGGTTTATTCACCCGAAAGCCGGACCCGATTTACGAAGGACGAGCAGATCACAATGATGACCCTTTGGTCGATTTTCCGTTCGCCGCTTATGATAGGCGGGGAGCTTACGAAGCTTGACGAATTTACATTAAAGCTTCTGACAAACACTGGGATACTGAAAATGCATAAGGATTCCCGCCGTGCCAAGCAGGCAAAGCGATGGAAAGAAACGGACGGCAACGAATATGTGATCTGGACGGCCGACAGCACCGAAAAAGGAAAGTATCTTGCCGTATTTAACCTCGGTGAAGCCGACGGAAAAATCCAAGTGGATTTAGAAAGCCTCGGCATAAAAAAATCCCCGCAGGGCTTCGAGCTTTGGAAAGGAGATCGGGGTAAACCCGATTCGCCGTTCACGGTTCGCCTGAAGCCGCACGGGGCAAAAGCATTTTATTTTGAATGATTTATTTTTCTTCCGGCTGCGTGACTTCCTCGGTCGGAAGTTTTTCTACTTTGACTTTACCGATTCGTTTGTCTTCAACGTTCAGAATCGTAAATTTCAGGTTTTGGTATGTCACACAGTTCATATCGCCGTCCTTCGGAAGAAAGCCGAGCTGACTGATGATAAAGCCGCCAAGGGTATCATAATCGCCCTCGGGAATCACGTCGCCGACAAGCTCGTTGACCTCTTCAATATAGGCCGTACCGTCAACAGTGAAGGTGTTTTCATCGACCTCGACGATTTCTTCGTCCTCGTCGTCATATTCATCTCTGATGTTTCCGACGATGGCTTCGATCAGGTCTTCCATCGTGATGATACCGGCCGTGCCGCCGTATTCGTCTACGACAACCGCCATCTGGATCCGCTTTTCGGTCATCTCACT
>JBJFHV010000354.1:0-1776 GCA_051894015.1 Acutalibacteraceae bacterium
TTACTGAGTTACACCGTACCCTACATAAAAACTTCCTTATCTGGCGTTGCCAAATTCGACTCCCGTCATTTTTGTTTTCAGTCTTTCCGCCACAGCAAAACCGATTCCGCGGGGAACAGCTTCCTTTGGTACAAGGAAAACCCGCGACCGCAACTATTCACTATTCATTCTTCACTCTTCACTATTCACTAATCAATATAAAGGTCCCGGATTCCTTCCAGTGCACGAATCGCCGAGATCGTCATATTCAATGATTCCTCGTCGCTCGGGAATATAACAGCCTTTAACACGATCGAATCGCTTTTGCGCTTGGTCGGTGAGCTGTCGGCATACAGTACTTCAAGTGAATGAAGTGAGCCGCCGTAACGCTTGACAATGGCACCGATGTCCGCCGCTTGTTTGGACATATTCTCCGCTTCAATATAAAGATTTTTCGAACGGTTGTTTTTTGCGATGATCTTTTTAAAGGTATTGAGCGTCAGATAAATGACGATCGTTGCAACAAGTGCACCCGTGTAATACCCGGCGCCGATGGCAAGTCCGATACATGAAACCGCCCAAAGACTTGCGGCGGTGGTCAGTCCCTTGACGGAAAAGCCTTCACGCAAAATCGTACCGGCACCCAAGAAACCGATACCGCTGATGACCTGTGCACCGAGACGGGTGGGATCAAATGTACTCAGGCCCTGATACTCCTGAAAAACGTATTTCGACGTCATCATAACGAGCGCCGAGCCGACGGCAACAAGAATATGGGTACGGAAACCCGCCGGTCTGTGCGAGTGTTCACGCTCAAAGCCGATAAAGCCGCTTAAAACGATTGCAAGAAAGAGCTTGATAACAGCATCGATCGCATATTGAACCTGATCGTTCGAATAAACCTGAAGCAAGAAGTCTTTCACTGCTTCCAAAAAAGGTCGCCCCCTTCCTCTTTTTGAATGTAACAATTAATTATATCACCTATTTTACAATAAATCAAACCTAATACGATAATTTTTATAAAAACTGCAATAAAATCAGGAAAGTTAAGGCAACCGCTAAAATTTGCTGAAATTTGTGTTTTTTTGCATTTTACATCATTTAGTCCTTGATTTATCCCTGCGGTTTGATGTATAATCATAATGTATAATTTTATATTTGCGAAAGGATACGACTCATGGACAGAAATAAAGTGAAACTGAACATAGGCGGTGCTGAATATTCTATTCTTACCGACGATGATATTTCGTATGCAACGGCTCTCGGCAAGGAGGTCGATCTTGCACTTGACAAGATCATGAAAGAAAATCCCCGCCTTTCGATGACACAGGCGGCGATTATGCTTGCGTTAAGCTATGCCGACGAATACAAAAAGACAAGCACATCGGCGGAACATCTTCGTGAACAGATCAAGGATTATCTTGACGATGCTTCGGACGCGAAAAGCAAGGCGGACTGGGCAAGAAGAGAAGCCGAAAAAGCGAAGCGTGATCTTGAGGATTCCAAGCTTGAAGTCGAAAGACTTCGTGCACAGCTTTCCTCTGTTCTCGATCAGATCGGCAAAAAGAAATAATGGCTGAAAGAACCGAAATTCTGGCTCCCGCAGGCTCACTTGAGTGTGTAAAGGCCGCTGTGCGCACCGGCGCCGACGCGGTATATCTCGGCGTGAAAAGCTTTAATGCCAGAAGGAATGCCGACAATTTTACCGACGACGAGCTGAAACAGGCAATCGAATATTGCCATGCCTGCTCAGTCAAGGTGCATATTACGTTGAACACACTTGTCGGCGATGAGGAG
>JBJFHV010000355.1:0-1769 GCA_051894015.1 Acutalibacteraceae bacterium
CCTTCCAGCCCCCCTCAAAAAGGTCATGCTCATCCTGCACGTCCACGCACAGATCCTCACTGTTCAAATACAGAACTTTCACTTTCATTTTATTTAGCTCCTTTCCTTATCTTCATCTTTATTATAATATATTTTGCTTAAAAGTGCAACCCTTTTTTTTTGTAATTTTTTAATTTACAATCTCTGTTCTTTGATTTTCTTCGTTTTTCTCGTGTTTTCATAGGATTTTCTCACAAATGATTTTTGATTTGACTACGAATCAGACGCAATATGACAGCTTTGTTATCTTGCTTGAAGCTTGCGTGAGTTTATATTATAATAACATTACAATCAATACTACGGAGTGATAAAAATGAACAGAAACAACGAAACCTCATCCCGGAACGGCGATTTTTACGAGGTCATAAAGCACACCGTCTTATACATTGTTATTTCGTTGGCCGTTTATATCCTAAGCGCCTTGTGGCTCAATTTTGTTGTTGCGATTGCCCCGGCTCTCTGCGTTTTCCTTCTTCTTTTCCTTACGGACGAAATCAGGGAGATTAAAATTCAGAATAAACAGCTGAACAACAAGCTTGTTGAACTTCAAAAAACGCTTGATGAGATGAAATGCGAAACCGAAGAAAACTGAATAGAAAAAATTTAAACGATACCCGCATTTTTCCGGTGCTGCCCCATTTTTTATATACCTGATTTTAAGCCCGCTTTTTCGTTTGGATTTCTCCTGCTTTTTCAAAGCCCTTCTTCGCGGCAATCACGGCGATAATTTCGTTGATGACCGCCGCTGCGGCAATCGTTCCCTGTACGATCCGGGCAAGCTGAGGCTGGGTTCCCGAAAGGGGTGCGCAGAGGATTCCCGTAAAAACGAGCGACACGCCCGAATGGGGAAGTAAGGTCAGACCGAGATATTTTTTCACGGTGTCGGGCATTTTAGTAGCCTTTGCACCGATTCTTGCTCCGAAGTATTTTCCGAATGCACGGGCGGCAATATAAAGAAACGTATACGCGCCGGCGCCGAGAATCAAGCGGTAATTGAGCGGTGCGCCCAGATCGACGATAGCGGAAAGCAGGGACACAGCAAGAACCGGAGAGAAACAGTCAGTAATTTCTTTCAGACGTTCTTCTGTCACCATATTTGTAAATACAGCCGAAAACGCAACTCCCATGAGCATGAAGTTGAGCGTAATTCCCGAAAGCAGCCGATTCAGAAACAGTCCCGAAAGCATCGTCAGGGTGATTCCCGAAAGAAGAACGGCAAGCGTAAGAATTTTATTTTTATATTTTTTCAAAAGCAGACCCGTCGGAAAACCGACAACAGCCCCGATGACAACAGGCAGAAAAATCATGACGGGAATCATATAAATCGGAACCGAACCGCCCGAAACGGTTCTTGCAATCAGGGCGTTTACGGTGAAAAACACGGCGATTCCGACCACATCGTCCAGCACCGCCATCGGCAGCAGGGTGTCGGTCACCGGCCCTTTTGCGTGAAATTCATTGACGATGGAAAGAGCGGGCGCCGGAGCGGTTGCAAGAGCGATTCCGCCGAAAACGAAGCCGAGGTAAACCGGTACATCGGAAAAGGCAAAGACGATCCCAAATACAAGGCTGACAACAGCGAATGTTCCGAGCGACTGTGTCAAAGTTGTAACAACCAACGCTTTTCCGTAGTTTTTCAGCTTCTTCCATATCAGCTCCGTTCCGAGCATCAGTCCGAATGCGCACTGCATCCAGGTTATCGTTGTTTTGTACCATGCGGCGTCCATGAC
>JBJFHV010000356.1:0-8247 GCA_051894015.1 Acutalibacteraceae bacterium
CGCTTCGGGACAAAATCTGCCCTTTCATGTTTACTCTCACCGTTTTCACTTTTTCGGGAACAATCCCGTTTTCAACCCAGTTCATAAGAGCCGTAAAGCCCTCTGAGGCGGTCATGCCGCCGCCCTTTCCCCGACAGTTGCCGTGAGAATCGCCGGGCATGATAAAGAGCTTGAAAAACCTGTCAACCTCCGCTTGCCCCATTGTCTGACAGACCTTGCGGTAGTAATCCAGTGTGCCCTCAACAGGGATCAACGGGTCGTCGGTGCCGTGGTCTACCATCAGCTTTCCGTGAGAGGCAAAGGCGGAAATGTCAGCTTTATCCGATGCGCTGTCGCCGTAAAGACGGACGCTTTCATCAAAAAGCTTTTCAAATTCGTCTTTTGTCATCTTTTTGCATTTCCACTTCGGGTCATGCACCACCCAACGCAGATATGCGGTCGAAAGATAAAACGGACGGACTTTTTTCCCGGCAAGGGAATAGTAGAAAGCACCAATGGGGATCCCGACATTCCAGAACGTACCGCCGGGATAAAAGCCGTACCACATTCTTTCGCCGTTTTTTCGATGAGGACCGTCCCATATTTCGGACATCGCTTTTGCGTCATTTTGCGTGATGACGCCGCCTTTTGTCTTGTCGCCTACAAGCTGCTGCGTATCAAAATCCAAACGCTTTGTCAGCTTATAATACTTCTCGTCGCCGCCGACGCTGTCACGGACTTTTTGCGAGATATATTTGATCTTTTCGGGATTCAGACTGTTACCGTAATGCTGCATGACGGATAGAATGTAATAGCTTTCAGGCACAAATTTGCACCAGTTGATAGCCGGGCAGGACGCCCAGACGCCGTCAAAGGAATCGGGATATTCCTGTACCTGCGTCAGACATTGCCGTCCGCCGCCGCTTCCGCCGGTGAGGTAGGAATACCGGATCGGCTTGTTATGCAGAATCTCGGTGACTGCCTTGCCGAAGCGCGCCATATCGTTTGTTGCCCGGTGTCTCCAATTTTCGTAAAGCTCACGACGAACTTCCTTTGTGTCGGGGTCAAGCATTCGGTCGTCAAAACCGTTGACATTGCCGGCGTCCGCCGTAGCCGAAGAAAAACCGTTCATGACGCCGAAGGGTACGGTCATACCTCTTGATGTGTTGTCGGGCTGTCCGAAATAGCCAAGGCCTCCGGTGCTGGTTCCGCCGCCGCAGGTTCCTAAAAAGCGTTCATTCCATTTGAGCGGTGACCACACGATGATGTCTTCGGAAAAATCGCCGGTTCGAAGTGTGATACGCACATCGCAGTAGGCAGGCAATCCCTTGAGCCGGGCGAGAAACGGCATGATTTTTTCGGCAAGATTCTGCCGGCTTTGATAGACGCCGCTTTCGTTTACAGCGGTGTATTTTACCGTGAAGTGATCCTCGGGGAATCGCTTTTTTAACTGTTTCTCAATATACGCCGCCTTGCAGCGTTCCCGAATACCCTCGGTTTCTTTGTACGGCGACATATCGAAGAAGATAATATCGTTTTTTGCGTTCATTTTCCACACCTCCCGATGCCTTTCACAACTCTTTTTGCACACAGCCGCAATTCTTCGGCGGTAAGTTCATTGTTTTCGATTGCCTGTAAAACAAAATCAATATCCGCCTGACTTCCCGGCATAATCAGGTCGTTTCCGGCCCTGATACATAAGGCGGCGTCCGAAACACCGTAGGGAGAATCGTGAGAGGACAGCTCCTGCGTGGCATACCAGTCCGTCATCACAACGCCGTCAAAACCCCATTCGTCTCTTAAAATTTCAGTCAGAAGCTTTCGGGAGTTGGCGCAGTGAACGCCGTTTATCAGATTATAGGCGGACATGACACAGGCCGGTTTTGCTTCCTTAACGCAGATTTCAAAGCCTTTGAGATAAATCTCCCGAAGCGCTCTTTCGGATAGAACCGAGTTATTGTAATTCCGTCCGTTTTCTTTGTTGTTGCAGGCAAAGTGCTTGATTGTGACGCCCTTGCCCTCATGCTTCTGAACGCCTTTCGTAACAGCCGCCGCACATTTCCCGGTGAGCAACGGATCCTCCGAAAAATACTCGAAGTTCCGTCCGCACAACGGATTTCGCTGGATATTCATACCGGGCGCAAGCCACCAATCGATGCCGAAGATTTCCATTTCGGATCCGACCACATCGCCTGCCTCCTGCAACAGCCCGGTGTCCCACGTCTGCGCAAGCACGGTTGCCGACGGCAAGGCGGTGCAGTAACGGTATTCGGTGACCGTTCCCGACAAATCTACCGTCTGCGCTTCTTCGGGAAGCACAAGAGAGAGAATCGGGTCCTCTTTCGGATTGTTGATATAAAGACCGTCTTTCCGATATACAACGGGGTTGATCCGCAGACCTGCCGGTCCGTCCGCCATCACGACAGAAGGGATAGCGTCAATAGCATCGGCGGTTTCTCCCGCCGCACCGGGAATACTGTCAGAGGCGTTTCCGATGACGCTGAA
Source organism: Acutalibacteraceae bacterium (assembly GCA_051894015.1). Taxonomy (GTDB): domain Bacteria; phylum Bacillota; class Clostridia; order Oscillospirales; family Acutalibacteraceae; genus UBA6857. Next base: position 2,485 of record JBJFHV010000356.1, read on the forward strand.
ATCCGTCAGACTCGTCCGGGCATTTCCGACAACGAGAACGGCAAGTTCTTCGGTTGAAAAACCGTCCAACCGCCGTGACAACGCTTCGTCAAATGTTTCGGTGTGTTTTTCTGTTTCAAAGATTTTTTCGTCGAGGCTGATTTCAGCACAGGAGGTCAGGTGATCACTGCTGTTCCCGACGGCGATTATATACCGTCCGCCCTCAAGATGCCATTTCTGCAAGACTTCATCGTAAAAGGCAAGCTGTTCAATCTGAAAAGATAGCGTAAGCTCCTGTTCTTCCGAGGGCGCCAGAAGCTTTGTCTTCCGGAAAGCGGCAAGGATTTTCTCTGCCTTTTCGGAAAGAACCGACGGCTGACGGACATAGACCTGGACAACCTCTTTGCCCGAAAAGAGCGTCCCTGTATTTTTCACACGGACGGTTACGGTTACTTCGTCCGTTGTTTTGGTGACTGACATGAGCCGGATATCAAAAGAAGTATAGGAAAGACCGAAGCCGAACGGAAAAATCGGCTTGATTTTTTGGCGGTCAAACCAGCGGTAGCCGACGAATATATCCTCTTTATACTGCGTGTTCCATGGGTCGCCGGTATAAAATTCTTCAAAGTACGGATAGTCTGTTCCTTTTGCCGCCCATGTCGCCGCAAGCTTGCCCGACGGTGTGACCTTTCCCGAAAGAATATCGGAAACGGCGTCACCGGCGCTGATTCCGCCAAGACCGGTCAAAACAACCGCATTGATATTCGGGTTTTCAAAAACAGGCTGTATTTCGGTTACACCGCCGACATTCAGAAGCAAAACAAAAATCGGATAGCTTTCGCTGATAAGCGAAATGTCACTGATTTCCTGCTGTGTCAGCCGGTAATCGCCTTCTTCGTTTTTTCGGTCTGCCCCCTCACCGCCGGAACGGGAAATCACATACACTGCCGCATCGGCTAAAAAGCGTTCGCAGTCGTCCTTTTCCACCGCTCTGACACCCGGAGCCTGAAAAGGATTGCCGAGCATTGCGCCCAAGGCCGTCATGACGCCTTTTTGAGAAAGAGTCTTTATATTTTGGTTATAAGCGGCTCTCGCTTCGTTCTGTATCCGGTCGTATTCCTCTAAAAGCGGCTTTGTCACAATTTCATATCCGGCGTTTTCCAGACCGCTTTCAATACTAACAAAGCTCCGGACATTGACGTCACCCGAACCGGTTCCGCCCTTTACCGTCTGTCTTGCACCGTTTCCGTAAAGGGCAATCCTGCGGATATTTTCGGAAAAAGGCAGACAGCCGTTGTTCTTTAACAGCACACACCCGTCAGCCGCCGCTCTTCTCGCAAAAGCCTTATGCTTTTCTTCTGCCGTATTCTTTTCGGCGGCATTTGTATCGGATAAGTCATTCACTTGTCATGCGCCTCCTAACTGTTACAACTGTAACACATGGAAGCAAGAAAATCAATTGACTTTCCGCTTACTGAAACAAACGACGGTTTTTGTTACACATCGGCAAGGGTGATCATCTGCCGCAAATCGAGATTCGGTATTTTTTCGCTCATTCCCCGTTTGATCCATTCATCCACAAAGCCGTAAATTGCCCCGGCAGCCGCGGCGCAGATATAGGCGGTTTTTTCGTCCTGCGTGTCCTTGGGTCCGCAGCAGGAAAAGATGTGGTCTTTCAGAATATATGTCACATTATTTTCCGTCAGCAGGTGGATAAGCTCCGTGTTTTTCCGGTATTGATCGAGAAGCTCCTGCCAGAAGGTTTCGTGAAACTCCTCTTCGCTTTTTTTGGAAAACTCCTCCCACCAGTCATCGGTACATTTTTTCAGATACTTCGTAAGAATATCGTCAAGGCTGTTGAAATTCCGATAAAATGAGACCCGGCTGACGCCTGCTTTCTGACAAAGCTCCGATACATTGATGTCACAAAGGCGCTTTTTCTTCATTAAAATCAGCAGAGCCTGCGTGATGCTCTCGGTCACAATCTCATGCGCTTCGTTTTTTCGTTTCATAAGTGTTACACTTCCTTTTCGAGTGTTTCAGTTGCCGTTCAAATTCGGTCAGATATATTGCAAAGCAGTATTTTTGATGATACACTTGTAACAGTTACAACTGTATCACCATTTTTATTTTCTGTCAAGGAGGCGGTCGGATTTGGCTGAACAGACCGTAGTTTTAAACAAGGAGCGCAAGGTTACGCTGACGTTGTTTGCGGCGCACCGGAAGAAAACCCCCGCCATTCTGATTTTACCGGGAGGTGCTTATAACGAGTGCAGTCTCAACGAGGGAAAGCCCGTCGCAAGGAAATTCAATTCCTTGGGCTTTAACGCCTTTGTCCTTTGTTACAGCGTCGGTAAGCATTACAAATGGCCGTATCCGCTTGACGACCTTGAAAGCGCTATGGAATATCTGAAGCTTCATCATGATGAACTCTTTATTGATCCCGAAAAAATCGTTCTTGCCGGGTTTTCCGCCGGCGGACATCTTGCCGGAGCCGGCGCAACCATAGCAAAAAACAAGCCCTTTGCGGCAATTCTCTGTTATCCGGCTCTGAACCGTTCGACCATTGAGTATTCCGCCCCGGGGGCACCGGACATTCCCGACTGCGTCAACGAGGATACCTGTCCGTGCTTTCTCGCTTCATCACGGAATGACTGGATTGTTCCGATTGACAACATCCACCGCTTCGTAGCCGCTCTGGACAGAAACTTCATTGATTACGAGGAGCACATCTACGGCTTTTCCATGCACGGCTTTTCTATCGGAAAAGAGGTCAACGCCGTGCCGCCGCTATTCTGTTCTCGGGTCGGCGACTGGGTCGAGGAAAGCGCATCATGGATTGACGACTTAGTCAGCGGACGGTACATTTCAATAAGGGACGGCGCCGAATATCAGGATACACACGCCGATTATTTTTCAAGTAAAAACTCCGTCGGACTGATTTTCAAGGATGAACAGGCAAAAAGGGCGCTCAAAAAGAAGCACTTGAAATATTACCTGCTGATTGAGGCATCAAAAGCGAAAATCGGTGACTTTGTTGAACGGGTGACCGTCAGAAATGTTCTGAGCTTTTTGCAGGTTGCCCAAAAAGAATTTGAAAAAATCGATGAAACCTTAAAAACAATCCCCATTAAACGATAAGGAGATGCTGTTATGATGAAAACCAAAGAAAGCAAACCGATCCTCGACAAGTCAAGCTGGCTGACAACCAAAAAACAACGGACAAAATACTATATCAGCGACATGGGACGAACCTGCGAGGGCGCCATCATCACCACCTTTATGACGATGTTTCTTCTCATGCAGGGGATCAATCCTGCCAAGATGGCAGGCATCATGCTCGTTGTCAAAATCATCGATTCGTTTGACGACGTCATTTTCGGCTTTCTGATTGATAAATTTCATCTTGAAAATCTGAAAAAATTCCGCAAGCTTGCAGGCTCAGGCAAATATCTGCCGTGGTTTCGTCTGACATTCTGGATGTTCCCGATTTTTACGATTCTGTTTTTCATGATGCCGCAGTCTCTCCCTGAATGGTCGAAGCTCATCTGGTTCGGCGTTTTCTATCTTTTGTACGACCTGACTTATACATTGGTAGAGGTGCCGATGAATTCGCTTGCCATCACGCTGACCGACAATGTGGAGGAGCGTAATGTCATCATTCAGAACCGTCAGATTCTCAACAACAGCGTCATCATGCTCATCGGCATGGTCTTTTATCTGCTTGTCAGCGAAATGGTCGGAATCCCGATCAAATGGGTCGTTGTCGGCTCTTCCGTTATCTTCTTTATCATGATGCTTTCGATTACAAGAGGCGTAACGGAATACAACACGGAGCTTCGAAACGCCGACGAGGAAGAAACGGCAAAATATACCTTTAAGGACATGATTAACTGCGTCCGCACGAATAAATATATCTTTGTTCTGCTTTTAAGCAGCGTGGTCACCTCCTGCCTTGCCACGGGGGCCAACCTTGCCAACTTCGTCGCCTATTATCACTTCGGAAACTCCATGATTTTCATGGTTCCGATTGCAATTTCGGCGATTCCGGGGCTGATTGCTCAGCTTTCAACCGCAAAGCTTGCCAAAAAGTTCGGCAAGGTGCCGGTGATTCTGTTTGCCGGTCTGTTGGGCGGCATCCCTCTTCTTGCGATGTACTTTATCGGACCGGAGCATGTGATTATACTTTGCTCGCTTTTGGTCATTCAGTCACTTCCCGGAAATGTGTCCAATATCGCGAAAAGCTTCCTGATTCCCGACACCATCGAATATACCCGCTATAAAACCGGAAAGGACTGCTCGGGCATTTTCTTCTCGCTTAATTCCTTTGTCACCAAGCTTACGCAAAGCGTGGCTTCTTCGCTGGGACTGTTTATGCTCGGTCTTTCGGGCTGGGTTGAAATCAACGCCGACAGCTTCGAGGATATTGCCGCGCAGGGTATCCAGCAGCCGGAAAGTGCGCTGAATATGCTGTGGGTTGTCTATGCGCTGATTCCGGCAATCGGCACGATTCTCGGTGTACTTGTCATGTTCATGTACCGCATGAAGGATAAGGACGTGGAGCTGATGGCAAAATGTAACGCCGGAGAAATCACAAGGGAAGAATGTGAAGCCCGGCTTTCGAGAAAGTATTGAGGAGATGCGTCAGATGAATGTGCAATTACAAAGTGCCGCCGGAATGCTTGCAAAGCAACGGGAAGAATACCGGAAAATACCGTCTCCCGGCAAGCGCATCAACGTTGACGGCGTGGACTGCATTTTACATTTGCCCGAAGACATGAAAACGAAGCTTCCCTTGTTTCTTGAGCTTCACGGCGGTGCATGGGTCGGCGGCGACGCGGTTTTCGTCGATTCCCTGTGGCAGAAAATATCCCGTGAGGTGCCCTGCGTTGCCGTCAACATCAATTATACGAAGCTTGACGTGCGACCCTTTCCGTTCCCGATGCAGGAGGTCTGCACCGTCATTAGCTATTTTATCAGAAACTGCGACCTTTACGGCATTGATCCGGAGCGGATTGTCATCTGCGGTCAGAGCGCAGGCGCACATATCGCCGCCGGAGCCGCCGTTCTGGCAAAAGAAAAAGGACTGCCGATTGCCCGACAGATTCTTGTCTATCCGTTTCTTGACTGGACGGGAACGCTGCCGAATCCGATGAAAGAGCAGCTCGACAGTGCCACTCTCAGCGAAATACACAACCTGTTCTTTGACGGCATTGATCCGGGGGCACCGTATCTGTCTACTGCCGTAGCTTCCGACAGCGACCTTTTGGGAATTGCTCCGGCGGATATCATTGTCTGCGGAAAAGATGTACTCAAGCCTCATGGAGAAACATATTTTCGTCGGCTCAGGCAGGCCGGACAAACGGCAACATGGAAAGAATACGAAACGGCGCTTCACGGCTTTCTTGAGGTCAACCGACCCGATTTTACGGCACCGAACGAAGCCAAAAGCGAACAGCAGGCGGTGCTTGCCCGTGAATGTGAGGACTATATCATCGACATCGTGAGGAAATTATGAGTTGCAAAGAAATCAGTACCTATATTGAAAAGCTTGTTAAGGACGAAGAAATTGCCGGCGGCATTTTAAGCGTGACGAAAAACGGAGAAACGGTTTATCGGGAAAAGTTCGGCTATTCGGATTTATCCCACCGGAAAGAGACCGAATATGGTGACATATACCGTATGATGTCCATGACAAAGCCCGTTGTTGCCGTCGGTATTATGAAGCTGGTGGAACAAGGCAAGCTCGGTCTTGACGACGCCGTTGCAGATTATCTTCCGGAA
>JBJFHV010000357.1:0-8215 GCA_051894015.1 Acutalibacteraceae bacterium
AGCTTTGTTTTCGCCGACCTTGCTGATAACCGTCTTATAAATATAGATAAACGAAATCACGCTGACAAGAACCGAAACGACCTCGGCAATCGGAAATGCAAGCCAGACGTAGTCGAGTACGCCGGTTTTTGAAAGAAGATAGGCTACGGGAATCAGAACAACAAGCTGTCTTGCAAAGGAAACAATCATGGAAAGATAGCTCTTTCCCGTCGCCTGAAAGACCGAGCCGATGCAGATACAAAAGCCTGCCAGTACAAACGAGGTGCTGATAGTGCGAAGCGCCGGTACACCGATACTGAGCATATTTTCCGAAGCTTCGAAAAGACTGAGCATTGTTTCGGGGAAAATCCACATCAAAGCCGTTCCGACCGCCATGATTGAACAGGCAAGAATCAGACTCAGCTTGACGGTTTTTAACATCCGGTCTTTCTTCTGTGCACCGTAATTGAACGCAATAATCGGAATAATGCCGTTGTTCATACCGAAAATCGGCATAAATACGAAGCTTTGAAGCTTGAAATATACGCCGAACACAGCGGCGGCCGTCTGGGTGAACGAAAGAAGAATCTTATTCATCAGATACGTCATGACCGAGCCGATGCCGACCATGATGATCGAGGGGATTCCTATTTTATAAATTTCTCCGATGAGCTTTCCGTCGGGCTTGAAACCCTTGACCTTAACGCTGATTTCCTTATTGAACTTGTGATTGAGAATGATTCCGGCGATAAAGGCGGCGATCTGACCCATGACGGTGGCAACGGCGGCACCTGCGGCTTCGAGTCTCGGGAAGAAGCCGATACCGAGAATGAACAGCGGGTCAAAGATGATGTTGATTCCCGCACCGATCAGCTGTGTAACCATAGAAAGAGTGGTTTTCCCCGTTGACTGCATCAGTCTTTCGAACATTACCTGGCCGAAAACGCCGAAGGAAAAGATACAGCAGATGGAAAGATATTTTTGGCCGTAAGCAAAAACAGGAGAATCGACAGGAACCTGAGTTCTGAAGAAAAGTCCCGTTCCGAAAAATCCGAAAAGCAGAAAAAGTACGGCTGTAAGCACGGCAAGAAAAACTCCGTTTGCGGCAATTTTGTTTGCTTTTTCGTAATTCTTTTCGCCGAGACTTTTGGAAAGCAGTGCATTGACTCCGACGCCGGTTCCTGTTGCAAAGCCGATCATAAGATTCTGCATCGGGAAAGCGAGAGAGACCGCCGTGAGAGCATCTTCGCTGACCTTTGCGACCCAGATGCTGTCAACGACGTTATACAGTGCCTGGACAAGCATGGAAATCATCATCGGAAGCGACATGGAGATGATCAGTTTCCCGATGGGCATAACACCCATTTTGTTTTCCTTTTTCATAGAAAATTTTTTCAATCCCTTCTTCTTGTATAAAAACATGAAATATTATAGCATCTATTTTGTCCTATTTCCATAGCAAAAGCTTATTTTATGTGATTTTTGCCTAAATTGCCGTAAATTTTTTTGTTTGTTTTTATTATGAGTTTGGGCAAGACTCACAAATCACAGTTCGTCAGTTTATTCAACACCCACAAAAAGAAATTTTAAAAATTTTCTTATTCAATTGTCGCCTTTTTTGTGCTATAATATGGAAGCTAAAAATATCTCATTAAGGAGGAAAAACTATGAGAAAGCTTAAAAAAGCTTTGGCACTGATTCTTTCGCTTGTTATGCTTGTGACGGCATTTCAGCTTTCATCGGTTGCCGAAAGCGCAAAAGAGCGCACCGTAAGCTCTTTGCCTATTGCGTCGATTTCGGACACGCATTACTATCCCGAATCGCTCATGGGTGACAAGGGTCAGGCGTGGACGGATTTCTGCCGCCTGGATTCGAAAATGTATAATGAGTCCGAAGCGATCATTCGTACAGCCCTTGATACGATCGGACAGCGTTCGAAAGAAACGGGGATCAAATATGTTCTGATTCCGGGCGACCTGACAAAGGACAGTGAGTATGAAGCGCATGTCGGACTTGCCGGGATTCTTGAGGAATACGAAGCCAAATACGGAATCGAGTTCCTTGTTATCAACGGTAATCATGACATCAATACAACGAAGGCGTGTACCTTTGAAAACGGGCAAAAGGAACAGACAAGAGCGATTACAGCCGCAGAGTTCCGTGAGGTTTACAAAAATCTCGGTTACGACCTTGCGATTGACGAATACGCAAACCCGGGCGACAACATTCACGGTCAGCTTTCCTATGTTGCCGACCTCGGCGACGACTATCGTCTGATTGTGCTTGACAGTAATGTTTATTCGTTCGGCGAACCGGAAAAGGATTATACAGGCGGTTATCTGACCGACGAGCAGATGCAGTGGGTCAAGAGTTGGGCGGACAAGTCCGAGGAAGAGGGCAAAATCCCGTTCGTTATGATTCACCACGGTCTTGCCGCGCACATGAAGGTTGAACCGTCGATCACCTTTGCGTTCCCGCTTGACAATTATATGGATGTTGCCGAACAGTTTGCTTCATGGGGAATCCATTATGCTTTTACGGGTCATCTTCACACGAATGATATCGCCGCTACAATTAACGACGACGGTGAAGCGCTTTATGATCTTGAAACGGCTTCCGTAACGGGATATCCGAATACATACCGTGAAAACGTAATCGAAATAAAAGCCGACGGTTCGTCGAGCATTAAAAGTGAAGCTGTTGACTTCGACGCTTCGGAGAAGATGACGCTTGACGGGAAAACCTATGATAACGGTACATTCAAATACAAAGCTTTTGATATGTGCTTCGGCGGAAGTATGTCCGAAGACGGAAAAGCCGACATCACCCAATTCCTTGTCGGTATTCTCAAGAGTTATGTGGGCGGCTACCTTGTCAAGATCAAGGAAAGCGGCGGCGTGATCGAATTCCTGAAAACAATGGATATTGATCTTGAAAAGATTCTTCAGGATTTCCTGTATCCGTATATCGGCAACGGCTTTAAAATCGGTTCGTACAATATTTTCTCGGTCGATAATCTGATGTGGTTCATTGACGATCTTCTTGACCAGATCACTGAGCTTTATATCAATGATCCCGAAAAGCTGTACAGCCTTCTGACAAGCGTTGTTGACGAGCTGATGAGCATGCAGATTTCCGACGTTCCCTGCACGAAATTCCTTGACGATTTCGGCTTCGGCGATGCTTCTAAGCCCGGCTGTCTCGGCGACGCTGTTCTCTCGGCGATGAATTACTGGTACGCCGGTAACGAGGATATTTCCGACGATGCGTTTATGCAGGACGTTCTTGACAAGCTTGAAAACGGTGATACCGCTGAAAAGCTGTTCTATAAGATCATCGACCTTGTTCTCGGCGATATTGTTGAGGACGGACTTCTCGCAAAGCTTGAAATCAGAGTCGATAAGCTTCTCGGCGACGACTATATCCAGAAGCACATGGGCGAGGGAATCAACTATCTGCTTTACTACGTACTCAAAGGTGACTTCACCTATATGAACCTTGTCAACACGATCTTCGGTCTCGGTGTTCTTCCGTACGGCAGTCTTTATGATCTTCTTGACAAGCTCCTTCTTCAAAAATTCCTGACTGACAGTCAGCTTGAATCTCTCGGTATTTATATCGCTTATGTTCTTGAGGATTTCTCAACCGATGAGAACCCCGCTCTTCACGGCGACAGCAGTGTGACCTATACGTCCTCGGCTGTTGAAGTGGAAGCGACAACCGAAAACTACCGCCTTCCGACGATGGTAAGCGTGACCATGGGCGAAGACAGTGAAACCGAAGCGACCGTCAACTGGTTCTCCAAGTCAACCCTTGACGGCGACATCGAAATCTATAAAGCCGATTCTGAACCGAAGTTTACGGGAACACCGACCGAAACTGCCGAATTTAAGATTGAAAAGACCAGTAAGACGGTTGAACGTTCTTATCCGGGTATTGACCTTGGTGTTATCGGTTTCTTTGATTACGCTTTCAAGATGAACCAGCATACGGTTTCGCTTTCCGATCTGGAACCGGGCACGACCTATTATTACCGTGTCGGCAATGCGAAATACGGCTGGTGGAGCAAGACGGGTACCATTACAACCGCTGACGGCGGAAAGAATGTCACCTTCTTCCATATGACCGACCCGCAGTCACAGAACGAAAGACAGTATAACCGTGCATGGAAGTCTGTTCTCGAATCGGCTTTCACCGCTTATCCGGATGCCGCCTTTGTGCTGACAACAGGTGACCTTGTTGACCACGGCGACAACAATAAGCAGTGGCAGTATATGTTCGACACCGCTTCGGATACCCTGATGAATACCTATCTCATGCCCGTCACCGGCAACCATGAGGGCAAGGGTACAAATGCCACGGCGAACCGCTTTGTTCTTCCGAATATGCCCGAACAGAACACCGAATCCGGCGTTTACTATTCGTTCGATTACAACAACGTTCATATCGCAGTGCTCAACACCGAGGATATCGGGGACGACGACGCACTTTCGAAGGAACAGATCGAATGGCTCAAACAGGACATGAACGCAAGCGATGCTCAATGGAAGTTCGTCGCGATGCACAAGGCGATCTATTCGCACGGCTCGCATTATGATGACGACGATGTATGCGCGATGAGAACCCAGCTGAGCGCTCTTATGCCGCAGCTTGGTATCGACATGGTCTTCCAGGGTCATGACCACGTTTATATGCGTACCGGCTCAATCGCCGACAATGCAAAGCTTCCGACCGACATTACATACCTTGTCAAAGACGGCAAGACATATCGGACACAGGTTCAGCCTTCGGGTACTTCCTATGTCATTGCCGGCTGTGCAGGCGTTAAGAGCTATATCCAGAACGACGTCACCAAGACCGACAAATACTTCCCGAGAGCGGAAAAGATCTACTCGGTTGACGCGCCGATGTTTGCGGCGGTTCAGATTGAGGACGGCGTTTTGTACTTCGATGCTTATACGACCAAAGACGGCGAAACCACGGCAATCGACCGCATGGCAATCCAGAAGGACACCACGCAGGGTGAGGTTGACCCGAATCCGCCCGAAGAGATTGAGGAGGATCTTGAGGAAGAAAACGTCATGACGACGCTCAAAACGATTTTCAATTATTTAATCAAGTTCTTCAAAGTGCTTCTCAATATCGTAAGAATCTATATCCTTGACATGAAGCCGTAAAACAGTGTACAATAGGCGGTGCAAAGAGAAAACAGCTCTTTGCACCGCATTTTTTTACAGGAGGAAAGTCATGAAAAATCGAATAATAGCTTTTTTGCTTGTTGCTCTGATGCTTTTTTCTTTATGCTCTTGTCAGGGGCAAAAGAAGGAGGCGAAGGAGATTTTTGAATCGGGAGACAAAATGTCGTATTCGTATGATTACACCGAACTTTCCGAAGCGAAAACAAACAAAACCTCCGCATGGAGACAAGGTATGGTCAGCGGAAACGGAATGCAGGGTTATATCACGAGCGGCTCGCCGTACAGCGATACGCTGATTTTTCAAAATATGCATTTTATTTTGCCGAACGAAAATGCCCGTACCTGTCCCGATACGGCGGACGAACTTGAAACCGTCAAGCAGTGCATTGTCAAGGGAGAGGACATCACCGACAACGCAAACTATGATGATGTTTACCGCTTCCACCCGGGCGGAGCGCTCCGACTGAGTTTCGAAAAGAAAAAGACAAGCGATTATCTGCGCTTCACCGATTACAGCACCGCCGAAACCGGCGTCCGATTTACCGACGAGGACGGAACGTGGGAAAGACGGTCGTTCACTTCTCAGGCGGACGGCGTCAGCATCACCGAAATCAAAAGCTCAACGGGCAAGAAAAAGGTCAGCACCGTTTTGTCCTTTGACAACATCAGTGCTTTTGCTAACTACGGTGACGGAGACGAAAAGAACCTGAAATACAAAAAGCTTGCCGGTGAAAACGGTGAGTATTTGGCTTTTGTTGCGCACTATCCGAATTATGAAAAGAGCGAGCTGAAAAACGGCGGCTATGCCACGGTCTGCTATGTTATTTGCGAAAACGGTAAGAAAGAAATCGTGGACGGTGCGGCCGTAACCGACGCCGAATACGCTTCGGACAAAAATCCGCAGATAAAAATTACCGATGCCGACAGCGTTTACATAATTACCGTTTCAGACAGAACATACGATATGGGCAAAATTGAGGACTTCGAAAAGACGGACGACATAAAGCTTGTCACTTCACTTGCCGAAACCACCAAGGCGGTCGCTGATAAGTACACCGAAAAGGGTCAATTCAGTTATGACAGTGCGCTGAAAGCCCATCTTGCGATCTATCAGCCGCTGTTCAATTCCGTCACCCTGACTCTTGACGGCGGCGAAAGCTATGAATCGAACGAAGCTCTTTTAAAAGCACAACGGGGCAAAAAGACGCTCAACAGCGCTCTTGCTGAGCGTGCCTATTATGCGGGAAGATATGCGTATCTCTGCTGTGCCGGGTATTCGACAAGCCGTCTTTACGGAATGTGGACGGGCGAATGGAATGCCGGCTGGGGAAGCAAGTACACCATGGACGCAAACGTCAATCTTCAGACCTCGTCGATGAATACGTCGAACCTCAAAAATGCTCCTGTCGGTTATACATACTTTATTCTGCGTCAGCTTCCCGACTGGGAGGAAAACGCGAAAGCCACCCACGGCTTTACCAATGCCATTCAGGCACCTGTCAACACCGACGGTGACAAGGCGGTTATCACCGAAACGTGCTATCCGTACCCGTTCCGCTACTGGAATGCGGGCACAAGCTGGATGCTTCAGCCGCTTTACGAAACGCTTCAGTGCTACGGCGATATCAAAATTCCTCTGAGCGAAGAATTTGATCTTGAAAAGCTCAGGTCGGTTCTTTCGCCGACCGAAAAGCCGCTTACCGATAAACAGATACAGGCGTTCGAAAAGAGAGGCTGGCTCTCGCTCGAAAAGGATATTCTGTATCCGCTTTTAATCAAGTCTGCAAATTATTGGCAGCAGCTGATGACAGCAGAGTATTACACGGACGCGGACGGAGCCATTCACTACGAAAAAGGCAAGAAAACGCTTTCGGACAGCGAGTATTACGCGATTTTGCCGAGTTACTCGCCCGAAAACAACCCGGACAATTATCCGAGTCCGTCGGTCGCGAATGCGGCGATTGATATTGCTGCCTGCAGGAACAATCTTGAAATGCTGATTGCCGTTGCGAAAGACATTGCGCCGGATACCGACACCGAAAAGTGGGAGAAGTTGATGACGAAGCTTCCGCCGTATCTTTTCGACGAAACAGGCGCGCTGAAAGAATGGGCGTGCAACAGCTTTGAAGAAAACAACGAGCACAGGCATCTGAGTCATCTTTACGGTGTCTGGCCGCTTTTCGAAACGCAAAAGGACGAAAAACTCCGGAATGCCTGCATTCAGGCAATTGAAAACCGCGAAAGCGAAAACGAGGCAAGCCATGCACTGGTTCACCGCAGTCTGATTGCCGCGCGGCTTAAGGACAGCAAGAGTCTGACCGAGGCTCTGACGAAGCTGATGAACCACAAGATTCATTATGATTCGCTGATGACGAACCACGACTATGACCAAGGCAGCTGTTACTGTACGGACTTTGCGATCGGCTATCTCGGCATTATCAATGAAAGCCTTGTGTATTCGAATGAGGGCGAAATCGAGCTTCTTCCGGCGCTTCCCGAAAGCGGCTTTGAAAAAGGCAAAATAACGGGTCTTATGACAAGAACCCAAGCGGAGATCGTGTCGCTGACATGGGACAAGGAAACGAAGAAAGCCACCGCACAGATTAAAAGCGGAAAAGATCAGACAGTCACCGTTAAAAACGGACTGACGGGCGAAGAAAAGACCGTCACGCTCGAAAAAGGAAAAATGGCGTATGTGAGTTTTTGATGCAATATTATGTCAGCCGATGAAGAGATTTGTCGGCTGACGTTTTATTAAGGCAAGGGGCGGTCGCAAGGCGGTCGCAGGGCGACACCAATGCCGGGGTTCATGGTGCTTTACGAAAGCTGAGTGCCCGAGCCGTGAGCAGATCGGTAAATTTTAGTTTGTAGAGACCCCTCTGTCAGCAAAGCTGCCATCTCCCCTTTCAGGGGAGAAAAATATTTTAGAAAGCTCGATATATAAGGATTCGCCCCTGAAAGGTTATTCCCCTGTCAGGGGAAATGTCTGCGATAGCAGACAAAAGGGTGCCCGTTTCCGGAGGAAAAGATGTCACGAA
>JBJFHV010000358.1:0-1757 GCA_051894015.1 Acutalibacteraceae bacterium
GGACGATCAACAACGTCGCCAACGGAGAATACAATCTCGGGATTATCCGCTATCAAAGCAATTTTGACAAGTATTTCAGAAGTATGTTCATCGAAAAAAAGCTTCTGAGCGAAGTGATCAGCGAGTTTTCCTATGTCCTTTTGATGAGCCGTGACCATCCGCTTGCCGAAAAAGACGATATTGAGCTTCACGATCTTGCGGACTATATCGAAATTACGCATGCCGATCCTTATGTACCGTCGATGCCGCATATTGACGTCAAAAAAGCCGAGCTTTCCGCTTTTGTTGACAAGAGAATCTATGTTTTTGAAAGAGGAAGTCAGTTTGAGCTTCTTTCGAGGGTTCCGAAAACCTTTATGTGGGTGTCGCCGATCCCCGACCGCCTTCTTGAAAGCTATAATCTTGTTCAAAAGACGTGCAGCGGGAATAAAAAGATTTACCGTGATGTGCTGATTTACCGAAAGGGCTATAAGCTTTGTGAGACAGACAGCAAATTTATTGAAAAAGTTTGTGACGAAAGGAACAAATATTTTTAAGATTCGGTGCAGACTGCATGCAAAAACTATGAAAGGCAATACGGACAATAGCTTTTGCAGAGGGTCTGCATTTTTTCGTGTCTGCTTAAACAGAAAAATCATCATTTTTCTCCTTCGTATGAAAATACTGTTTACGGTTGTGCAAAATATACAAGAACAAATTGTTACATGAATTCAAGTTTAATGAAAAAATGTATTGCAAATTTCGAGCGTTTTTGATAAAATCTGTTTGTATCTGATATCGGCGGAATCGTGCTTTCGGTATGACACCGCTTATGTTTCAATTTTATTTAAGCGGCGGTGATTACTATGAAGCTTCTTGAACAGAGAATTCTCAAAGACGGACAGGTATATCCCGGCAGCATTCTTAAGGTCGATTCCTTTCTGAATCATCAGATCGACGTAAAACTTCTTAATGCTATCGGAGAAGAAATAAAAAGATTATATGCGGACTGCGGTGTTAACAAAATCCTTACTATCGAATCATCAGGTATAGGAATAGCTTGTATAACGGCGCAGTTTTTTGATTGTCCGGTTCTTTTTGCAAAAAAGACCAAAACCAAGAATATTGCAAACGCTGTTTATAAAACAAGCGTCAAGTCTTACACGCACGGAACGGTTTACGATGTCATTGTTTCAAAGGACTTTTTGAACAAAAACGACAAGGTGCTGATTATCGACGATTTCCTTGCCGAAGGCAATGCTCTGATCGGACTGATCGACCTTTGCCGTCAGGCAGGTGCCGAGGTCGTCGGCTGTGCCATCGCGATCGAAAAAGGCTTCCAGCCCGGCTCGAAGCGTATCCGTGAGCTCGGAGTCAGAGTCGATTCTCTTGCCGTGATCGACAGCATGGACGACGGTGTGGTCAAATTCAGGTAAATACCCGCAAAACGGGATTTATAAAAAATTTATATCAAACGGAGGAAAAAAGCATGAAAAAATTTCTTGCTATCCTGCTTGCAGCAGTTCTCTGTCTCTCCCTCGCAGCTTGCGGCGGTAACGGTGGAGACGAAACCACGGCAGCAGGAGACACCACAGCAGCAGAAGCTACTGAAACAGGCATGAGCGCTTCGCCCATCGCTGACGTTGAACTCAAGGTTGACTACGAAGTTCCCGAAGACTTCAAGATCGGTTTCATCTGCCTTCATGATGAAAAGTCAACCTACGACCTTAACTTCCTCAACGCAGTTGACAAGATCAAGGAAGCTCTGAAGCTTACCG
>JBJFHV010000359.1:0-8190 GCA_051894015.1 Acutalibacteraceae bacterium
AGTGTAACAAACATTGGTCTTGCTGCGTTTGAAGATTGCACCGACTTGAAGAGTGTAACAATCGGCAAGAACGTAAAAAGCATAGGTTATTATGCGTTTGGTGGTTGTTCTAAATTGGAAATAATTAACTGGACTGCTGTAAACGTAAGTGAATGTGGACGTGTCTTTGAATATGCCGGAACAAATGGAGCAGGTATTAAAGTTGTTTTCGGTGATAACGTCAAAACGATACCCGCTTCTGCGTTTGAATATTGCACCGGCTTAAAAAGTATAACAATCCCAAACAGTGTAACAAGCATAGGCTATTCTGCGTTTGAAAATTGCACCGGCTTAACAAGTGTAACAATCCCCGACAGCGTCAAAAAGATAGGCAGTGAAGCGTTCAGTGGTTGTAATATCCAGATCAAATTCACCGGAAAACCGCCGGCCTTTTCTTCCAATACCTTCAGCGGACTCAAGGGAACGGTTCTCTATCCCTACAAAATCAATGAATGGAAGTCGGTAATAAAATCCAAATACGGCGGACAGTTCACATGGGTTTGTTACAGCAAAGGGAAAGTTACTGAGCTGAAAGTCAAATCGATGCCGAAAAAGACCGTGTATTATCAGGGGCAGACGGCAAATTATTCCGGACTGTCGTTATCCGCAAAATGGTCTGACGGTTTTTCGGCTGTCATAACACCGGATTCCAAAATATACGATGTTACAATATCCGGCTTTTCTTCAAAAACACCCGGTTTAAAAACCGTGACCGCAACCGTTGGCGGAAAATCTGTCAAGTTCCGTTTGGGTGTTCATAAATTAAACACTTTCACCGGGAAAAAGAGTAAATACCCCGAATCCGCCCATAATTATGCCAATAATCTGAATGAAACCAAAACATATAAATGCACCAATGCAATTAAACTTGTTGTAACTTTCTCAAACAAAACATATGTTGAAAAAGACGGCGATTACATTTACGTTAACGGTACAAAATATACCGGAAATCAACTCGCCGGAAAAACAATAACGATAAAAGGCGACACGCTGACGGTAAAGCTTGTGTCAGACGATTACGGCAGAGGTTACGGCTACTCGATTGACAAAATAGTGATTACAAGAGTGGAACATGTCAACAAAACCAAGATAACACCGGCTACTACTGCAAAAGACGGAACGGTTGTCACCGCTTGCGAGGCTTGCGGAAAAGTCGCAAAAAAAGCGGTCATTTACAAGGCTTCTTCCGTCAAGCTTTCCAAAACGGCATACACCTATAACGGTAAGGTTCAGAAGCCAACCGTAACCGTAAAGGACAGTAAGGGAGCCACCCTGAAAAACGGCACGGACTACACGGTTACCTATTCTTCCGGCTGTAAGACCCCCGGCAAGTATGCCGTGAAGGTCACGTTCAAGGGCAACTATTCGGGTTCGAAAAAGCTCTACTTTACAATTGCGCCCACCGCCCCGACCCTTACCGTGACCGCCGGCGCAAAGAAAGCGACTCTCAAATGGAACAAACAAACCGGTGCCACCGGCTATGTTGTCTACATGGCGACATCACAGAACGGTAAGTATACAAAAGTCGCCGCCGTAAAAGGCAATACAGCGGTAAGCTACACCAAAACGGGACTGACCACCGGCAAGATCTACTACTTCAAGGTTGCCGCCTATACGACCTCGGGCAAAAGCAACATTTATAGTGCGTTCTCGCCCGTGAAGGCGGTAAAAGTGAAATAACACAAATCCGTCCGGGTGATTTGCCCGGACGGATTTTTCGCGCTCCGGGGGAAGGACACCTGATGCGTTTTTCTTGACTTCAAGGCGCAGATAGACTATAATGATTAACTATAAAATTCGTAAAAAAGAGGTTAAAAAAATGAGTGATTACAAGCTTTCAACAAAATGCCTGCATTCCGGCTATACCCCGAAAAACGGCGAGCCGAGAGTGCTTCCGATTTACCAAAGCACGACCTATAAATATGACTCAAGCGTTGAAATGGGCAAGCTTTTCGATCTTGAAGCCGAGGGCTATTTCTATACCCGGCTTCAGAATCCGACCAACGACGCGGTCGCCGCAAAAATTGCCGACCTTGAAGGCGGTGTCGGTGCCGTCCTCACCTCATCGGGACAGGCCGCCAATTTCTTCGCCGTTTTCAATATCTGCTCTGCCGGCGATCACGTTGTCAGCTCGACCGCGATTTACGGCGGTACTTTCAATCTTTTCAACGTGACAATGCGCAAGCTCGGAATCGATTTCACCTTTGTTTCACCCGACTGCACCGAGGAGGAGCTGAACGCCGCTTTCAAAGAAAATACCAAAGCTGTTTTCGGCGAGACGCTTTCCAATCCGTCGCTCAACGTTCTCGATATTGAAAAATTCGCCAAAGCCGCCCACGCACACGGTGTTCCGCTGATTGTTGACAACACCTTCCCGACACCCGTCAACTGCCGTCCGTTCACCTTCGGCGCGGATATCGTCACACATTCCACCACCAAATACATGGACGGTCACGCAACAAGCGTCGGCGGTGTGATCGTGGACAGCGGCAACTTCGACTGGACGCAGAATGACAAGTTTGAAGGACTTACCACTCCCGACGATTCCTACCACGGCGTCACCTATACCGAACGTTTCGGCAAGGGCGCATATATCACCAAATGTGTGGTACAACTCATGCGTGACCTCGGCTCGATACCGTCGCCGCAAAACGCATTTCTTTTAAATCTCGGGCTGGAAACGCTTCCGCTGAGAGTAAAGAAGCATTGTGAAAATGCGCTTGCGGTCGCCAAGTATCTGAGCGAAAGCGACAAGGTGTCATGGGTTTCCTATCCGGGACTTGAAACCGACAGCCAGTATGAAATTGCCAGAAAATATATGCCCGACGGCACAAGCGGCGTCATTTCGTTCGGCGTAAAGGGCGGAAGAGAAGCCGCAACCAAATTCATGGACTCTTTGGCACTTGCAGGCATCTGCACCCACGTTGCCGACTGCCGCACCTGCGTTCTTCACCCGGCAAGCACCACACACCGTCAGCTTACCGATGAGCAGCTTGAGGAAGCCGGCGTAAAAAGCGACCTCGTCCGTCTTTCGGTCGGAATCGAAGACGTTGAGGACATTATCGCTGACCTTGAACAGGCACTATCGGCCGCCGCAAAATAAAGTCCATTTTTACACAAAAAATAACGGACATGACCTTTTTTCTTCGGTCATGTCCGTTTTGTATTGCCTATGACTCAGCAGCTTGCGCCGCCGACAACATTCAGTCCGAGAATTTCCTTTTTGCGGCTGAGCAGTTCATCGCCTAAAAGCTGTGCTTCGACGTTTTCGAAGCCGATACGCTCGATTGTATCCGCGAAACGTTCGCCGGTCTTACCCTGATCACGGAAAAGCAGAATCGCCTTTTCGACCACCCGCATCACTTCATCCTTATCGGTAAAAATCTTTCCGAGTGCACGACCGTGAGCAACTCTCTTACCCCAACGGCCGCCGACATAGATCTTCCAGCCGTAAGTGCCCTCGTCGTTGCAGTGGAACGGGCACTTGCCGACACAACGGCCGCAGTTGTTGCAAAGGTTCGGGTCAATCACAAGACGACCGTCAACAAGCTTTGCCGCATGAATCGGGCAGGAAAGCGCAACCTGACATTTTTTACAGCCCTTGCACGAATCCTGATCATAGCCGGGTACTCTTGCTCCGATGATACCGAGGTCGTTCAGATCGGGCTTTACACAGTTATTCGGACAGCCGCCCACCGCAATCTTGAACTTATGCGGCAACGAAACGCTCTGATAGCCTTTGTAGAAGCGGTCGTGGATTTCGTTGCTGAGCGCGTAAGTGTCATAAAGACCGTACTGGCAGGTTGTACCCTTACAGGAAACAACGGGACGTACCTTGCTTCCGGTACCGCCCGTTTCAAGGCCGGCTTTTCCAAGGTATTCGCAAAACGCATCAATATCTTTGTATTCGATTCCGGACACCTCGACCGTCAGACGGGTTGTAAACATCATATGTCCGTCGCCGTACAGTCTCGAAGCGTCGGTAATGGCCTGACTTTCCTTATCGGTGATCCGACCGTTTCGTGTAATCACACGGCCGTTGAACTTATTGGTGCCCTTCTGATGAAGAAAGCCCATGCCCTTGACCCGTTTAATATCCTCCGGACTTATCGTACAGCCTTCGCCTGCATCGGCGACGGTTTTTCCGTCAAGCTTGTCAATGAATTCTTCAAGCGCCTGTGCGGTAAGCTCCACAGCGGCACGGCAACGGTTTTCCTCCGTCTTATATCGGGCCGCAAGAACGGCGCAGTCGGTAGAATTGCAGTCCATTTTCGTCTCAAAATACTGTACAAAATCGGCGCACAGCTGTTTCAGATCCTCACGCTGACCGTACTTCCGGCTCAGAACGCCGACAGCACCCGACAGTCCGCCGCAGGTGCTTGCACAGCCCATACCGGTCCGGAATCCGGCAAAAAGACTCGCCTCCGCCGGCGTGATTCCAAGCTTGTAAACATCATCGGCCGCAAGAAGAATCGCTTCTGCACAGCCCTTATCGAGGGTTTCGTAATAGTAACCCGCTCTTTCTTTCAACGACATATCAATATCCTCCACTTTGCGTCAGAAAAATTTGACCATATTATACACACTGATTCCCATAATCAGGATCATCGCTCCTTCAAGGAAAACCGTAGCCTGACGGTTATCGATCCGACGGTTAATCTGCCGCCCGGCTTCGCTTGCCGCCACAGCCACCACAATCATACAGCCCAGAAGGATCGGATTGAGCTCGGGCGCACCGCTCGTAAACACTGTTTGCAGGATACTTGCCAACTGACTGAGAAGCACGATCAGCAAGTTGTTCTGCGCCGCTTTTTTTGTAGGCATCGAAAAGAAATAGCACAAAGCCGCGACATTGAACGGACCGCCGCCGATTCCGAGGAAAGCACCGAGCAAGCCGAGAACCAACCCGATCACAAGCGAAGCGATACGGGACTTCACTTGTTTGGGTGCAATTTTATCCTTGCGGATGGTATACAAAAATGTCGCAAGCGTCGCCGCCAACAGCAAAGCCGCCTGCACACCGCCGGCCGTGTTCCGATCGGCAAACTGACCGGCCACAAGGTTAAACAGCTGTTTGCCGGCAATTCCGCCCAAAGCGGCGCCGACCGCCAGAAACGGCGTACTGCGCGTATCCAATACGGATTCCTTTTTGATAACCGTTTTGCCGACGTTCCAACAGGACATGGCAATCACCGTACAGCCGGACAAAAACGTCACCGCGGAAACCGACATCACCCCGGTTGCATCGAGCACCGGTTTGATGATAATTCCTCCGCCCATACCGCAGACCGTTCCCAGAACACAGGCAAACAAGGTGACCAGACAACAGATCAGATAAAGCATTTATCGTACTTCCTTTCGAAATTACAATGACAATTATAGCATAAAATTCGCAGATATCAAGGTATTCAACCGTTTTTACTGTATTTTACAGGAGACCTGACAAACTTTTCAAAGCCGCCGAAAGCGAAATAATTTTCCATTAAAAGATTATTAACGTTTTCCTCTTTTTCGCAGAGCATATCAGGTCTGTCCGAATCCGCTTAACCCCCTTGAGAATTTTTTTCGTCTGTGCTATAATAAATAACACTTTGCCCGGAACACGAAACTATATTTTTGTATATTTACTCACCCGGTTTCAAGGGCAAAAAGGTGAGTAAAAGGTGAGTAACAGACAAAAATGAATAAAAATTGAATAAAAATAGGATAATCCGTTCAAAAAACAGAATAAACATGTAAAATTCGAGAGGAAGATGTATAAATGAAATTAGGAATAGTCGGTTTGCCGAACGTCGGAAAAAGTACCCTTTTTAACGCCATCACAAACGCAGGTGCACAAAGTGCCAACTATGCCTTTTGCACCATCGAACCAAACGTCGGCGTTGTCGCCGTCCCCGACAGCAGAATCGATGCACTTTGCGAAATGTATCACCCCGTGAAGGTCACCCCGGCAACAATTGAATTTGTGGATATAGCCGGACTTGTGAAAGGCGCTTCAAAGGGCGAAGGTCTCGGAAACAAGTTCCTTTCCCATATCCGTGAGGTTGACGCCATTGTTCATGTGGTGCGCTGTTTCGAAAACGACGACATCATTCATGTTGACGGAAGCGTAGACGCCAAAAGAGACATTGAAACCATCAACCTTGAGCTGATTTTATCCGACCTTGAAATGATCGAAAGACGCATTGACCGCTCGTCAAAGGCGGCAAAGGGCGACAAGAAGCTTCTCTCCGAAGTCGAGTTCTTCAAGAGAGTCAAAGAAACGCTTGAAGCCGAAAAGCCCGCAAGAAGCGTGGAATGTGACGACGATGAGAAAGCACTTCTCGACTCCGCTTGCCTTCTGACAAGTAAGCCCGTCATATATGCGTGCAACATGAGCGAGGAGGACTTCTCGGGCGGAATCGACGAAAACGAAAACTATAAAGCTGTGTGTGAATTTGCCGCCGCAGAGGGCAGCGAAGTGCTTCCGATCTGCGCCGGACTCGAAGCCGAAATTTCGTCGCTTTCCAAAGAGGATAAAGAGATGTTCCTTGCCGATCTCGGCATTGAGCAGGGCGGCCTTGACTTGCTGATTCAGAAAAGCTATGAACTTCTCGGTCTGATCTCTTACCTTACCGCCGGAACACCCGAAGTCCGTGCGTGGACAATCAAGAAGGGCACGAAGGCCCCGCAGGCAGCAGGCAAGATCCATTCCGACTTTGAACGCGGCTTTATCCGTGCCGAGGTAATCTCGTTTGAAAATCTGATGCAGTGCGGCTCGCTTGCCGCCGCAAAGGAAAAAGGACTGATCCGCTCAGAGGGCAAGGAATATGTCATGAAAGACGGAGACGTTGTTCACTTCCTGTTTAATGTCTGATCTTATTGTATAAAAGCTCAGCCGCCTCAGGTGTTTTTCCTGAAGCGGCTGTTATTTTATTGATGTTGATTTAAGAAGCTGTGAACCGTATTCCAATACAAATCCGGATCGGTTATCGAGGACAGCGCATGATCCGCGCCTTTTACCGCAAGCTTTTGCTTTTCACACGAAGCGGCATTATAAAGTGTATCAAGCATTCCGAACGGAACAAAGTTGTCGCTGTCGCCATGAATGAACAAGGTCGGCGTTTTCGATTTTTTGACCTGCTCGAGAGCACTTGAACGGTGGAAGTCATAGCCTGCGCGGACTTTTGTCACGACCGAAGCGGCATTCAGAAGCGGAAACGTCGGCAAATGAAACATATTTTTCATCTGAACCGAAAACTCGTCCCAGATGGACGTGTAACCGCAGTCCTCAACAACAGCAAACACATTGTCGGGCAGATCTGCTTCTCCGCTTGCCGACAGAACCGTTGCCGCACCCATCGAGACACCGTATAAAGCGATTTTTGCGTCCGGATCTTTCTGATTGATGTATTCGACCCATTTGATCACATCGCGTCTTTCCGGGCAGCCCATACCTCTGACCTTGCCCTCACTTTCACCATGCGCACGGGCATCAACGGCAATCACGCTGTAGCCCATGTCATAAAGATGTTTGACGGCTGATTTCATATCGGCGGCCTTTCCCGAAAAGCCGTGGCAGGCAAGGATATATTTCGATGCGGCGGCTTTCCCGCTGTTTTTAAACACTAACCCGTGAAGCTTTAACCCGTCCTCCGATGTAACAAATACATCAGTTTTGTTTTCATTAAACCACTTCTTTGTGTTTTCATCACCGCCGTAGCCGCTGTACTTCTGCGTGCTGATATTCTTGTCCGAAGATACCTTGGCGGTGTCGCCCTCAAGCTGTTTCATCATCATTTTCTGCATATTGAACGGCGTGTCCGGCACAAGCGCAAAGCTGTACAGCATATTCGCGGCGGCAAAGCAGATTGCCGTACCACCCACAGCAGCCGCTGAAGTGATGAGTGCCGCTTTTTTACCGGCTGACATTTGTGAAAGCTTACTCATTTCTGTTTTCTCCTTTTTGCAGACATTTGTCACTTTTTCTTGTTTTAAATTTTCAACCCTTTCGCCCGAAAAAGACAGACGAAAGGGTCGTTGTATTTTTATTTGATTTCTTCAATCAGCGCCGCAAATTCACCCATGATGCAGGAAGCGGTTTTTTTACCGAGGGAGACAAGCTCAAGGCTGTCGCTTTCTTCTGCCAGCATCGGCATAAAGTTGTTGTCG
>JBJFHV010000360.1:0-8138 GCA_051894015.1 Acutalibacteraceae bacterium
TAAAAACATGAAGCCGGAGGATATGGTAGTCGTTGAACTTGAAAGCGGAAAGACCGTCGAGGGGGAATACAGACCGTCGTCCGACACCCCGACGCATCTTGTTCTGTACCGTAATTTTCAGAATATCGGCGGAATCGTGCATACCCACAGCCGTTGGGCGACTGTTTTTGCGCAGTCAAAACGCAGCATTCCGGCTTTGGGCACCACACACGCCGACGATTTTTACGGCGATATTCCGTGTACGCGTCTGATGACCGATGAAGAGATCAAAGGTGAATATGAGCACGAAACGGGAAACGTTATTGTCGAAGCGTTCAGGGACATTGACCCCGATGAAATCCCTGCGGCACTTGTGGCAAGTCACGGACCGTTCTGTTGGGGCAAAGACGCTTTCGAAGCCGTTCATAAGGCGGTTGTGCTCGAAGAGGTTGCCTTTATGGCGTGGCATAATCTTGCTTTGGGCGACAGCGAAAGAATGCAGCAAGTTCTTTTGGACAAGCATTTTTTAAGAAAGCACGGAAAAAACGCCTATTACGGACAAAAATAAAACAAGCAAGCTCTGACTGCGGTCGGGGCTTTTTGTTACAAAATTTTATAAAAATAGTTTTTTTGAGAAAACGTGAGAAAAACAGAGAAAAAAAGAAAAATTCGGAGAAATCGAGTTTTTCTTTCAACAAAATATCGAATAATGTCAAAAAAATAATGAAAAACTGTTGACATTTGCGGCATTTTGCTCTATATTTTATCTGTCAAGTTTACAAAAGTGTATTACGAATATGAAAACTTATCAAATTTTGTTTTTGTACCCGTGGTAACCGACGAGGGAACACGACCGTCAGGCGGCAGTTCTCAGTCGGTTATTTTTTTTGTATTTTTATACTTGACAATTCAATCGAGCGGGCATGGAAAAACCATGCAGGGAAAGGGGTTTACTCATGGAAGATAATATTATTATCGCACTGAAAAACATCTCAAAGAAATTTGACGATGAAGTTGTTCTTGACGATATCAGTCTGAATATCAAGGACAAGGAATTCATCACGTTTTTAGGGCCGTCGGGCTGCGGAAAAACAACGACGCTGCGAATTATCGCGGGCTTCTTAGAAGCCGACAGCGGTCAGGTGATTTTTGAGGGCAAGGACATCAATTCACTGCCTCCCCATAAACGACAGGTCAATACTATTTTCCAGCGATACCAGCTTTTCCCGCATTTAAACGTATACGAGAATATTGCGTTCGGGCTTCGCAACAAGAAGATGAAAGAGAAGGACATCAGCCGCAAGGTGGAGGAAATGCTTTCTCTTGTCAATCTCAAGGGCTTTCAGCGCCGTGACGTTTCGTCGCTTTCCGGCGGTCAGCAGCAGAGAGTTGCGATCGCAAGAGCCTTGGCGGTTGAACCGCGTGTTCTTCTTTTGGATGAGCCGCTGGCGGCTCTGGACTTAAAGCTTCGTAAGGATATGCAGGTGGAGCTGAAAAACATTCAGAAGCGGCTCGGTATCACCTTTATTTTTGTTACACATGACCAGCAGGAAGCACTCTCAATGTCCGACACCGTTGTTGTCATGAACGAGGGCAAGATTCAGCAGATCGGATCTCCCATTGATATTTATAACGAGCCGAAAAATGCTTTTGTCGCCGACTTCATCGGTGAAAGTAATATCCTTGACGGTGTCATGCTTGATGACTTCAAGGCAAAGTTCTCGGGAGCCGTGTTCCAGTGTCTTGATAAAGGCTTTGCCGTCAACGAAGAAGTCGATATCGTTATCCGACCCGAGGACGTGGACGTCGTGCCGGTTGAAAAGGGTATGATCAGCGGCGTGATCACCTCGAATACCTTCAAAGGCGTTCATTTCGAAATGATCGTCGATATTCAGAACTTCAAATGGATGATTCAGACGACGGATTATTATCCTGTCGGAACCGAAATCGGAATCGAAATTGAGCCGGACGCCATTCACGTTATGAAAAAGTCCAAATATTCGGGACTTTACGGCGATTACAGCTCTTTCAGCGACGAAATCGAGCATCTTTCCGATGTTTCGTTGGAGGAGGAGTGATAGATGAAACAAAAAAGCCTTACTCAAAAGCTTGTGGCTTCGCCATACCTTGTCTGGGCGGCGATCTTTATCATCGTACCGCTTGTGTTTGTCGTCTATTACTCGCTTGTTGACGCAAACGGAGCGTTTACGCTTGAGTATGTTTCCCAGATCGGAAAGTATAAGGATATTATGCTCAATTCCATCTGGCTCGGCTTTATCGCTACGGTCATCAGCCTGATTCTGGCATATCCTTTAGCTTTCATCATGGCAAGAAGCAATCTAAATGTTCAGCGCACGATGATGATGCTTGTTATGCTTCCGATGTGGATGAATCTTCTGATCCGGACCTATTCTCTGATGATTCTTCTTCAGGATACGGGCATCATCAATTCCATTCTTTCGTTTTTGCATTTGCCGAATGTGCACATGATCAATACGCAGGGTGCGGTTGTGCTCGGAATGATCTATAACTATATCCCGTATATGATTTTGCCGCTTTATTCCATCATGTCGAAAATCGACAACGGACTGATTGAAGCGGCGGAGGATTTGGGTGCCAATAAGCTTACCGTTCTTCGAAAGATTATTCTTCCGTTGAGTCTTCCGGGAATCGCTTCGGGATTTACGATGGTTTTTGTGCCGTCCGTTTCGACTTTCTATATTTCGAAAAAGCTCGGCGGAAACGCTTTTGCCCTGATCGGCGACGTGATCGAAATGCAGTTTAAATCCTCGAATAACTATAACCTCGGTGCGGCGCTTTCGCTCGTTCTGATGTTCCTGATCCTGATCTGTATGGCGGTTATGAACCGCTTTACCGGCGACGATGATGACGGAGGTGTTCTGATATGAAAAGAAAAATGTCTCCGCTTTCCAAGCTGTATGTGGCTTTTATCATGATTTTCCTTTATGCGCCGATCGTTGTTATGATCATTTTCTCGTTTAACGCTTCGGCGAGTACAAGCGTCATGACGGGCTTTTCGACCCGTTGGTACGCGTCCTTGCTTCACGATGAAGCGACGATCAAGTCCCTTTACAATACGCTGATTCTGGCTGTCAGCTCTTCTCTTTGCGCAACGATAATGGGAACGGCCGCCGCTGTCGGAATCAATGCGATGAAAAACAAATGGGTCAAACGGGCAACAATGAGTGTGACGAATATCCCGATGATGAATCCCGAAATTGTCACCGGTATTTCGATGATGCTTCTGTTCGTCTTTGTCGCAAAGATGATCGGTGTTGCGGATGCGCTCGGCTTCTGGACCATGCTGATTGCGCATATCACGTTCAACCTGCCTTATGTTATTTTGTCGGTTCTTCCGAAGCTTCGTCAGCTCGATCCGCATCTTCCCGAAGCGGCGATGGACTTAGGGTGTACACCGCTTCAGGCGTTCTTCAAGGTGACGCTGCCGTCGATTTCAACGGGCATCATTTCCGGTCTTATGATGTCGTTTACGCTGTCTCTCGACGATTTCGTCATCAGCTACTTTACGCAGGGACCGAGCTTTGAAACCCTGCCGATCCGGATTTTCTCGATGACGAAAAAGCGTGTCACACCCGATATGTATGCACTTTCAACCCTGATTTTTGTTGCGATTTTACTTTTGCTGATTCTTCTGAACGTCTCACAGGTCAGAGGAGAAAAGAGAATGCGTAACAAACTCAATAAGGAGGCGAAGGCGGAATGAAAAAGTTTGTATTCAGTATCCTGGTATCCGTTCTGCTTTTTGCCGCTTTGAGCGTTTCGTCTTTTGCTTATGAAAACGAAGAGTTCTATAAAGGAGCCAAAAAAGGCGAGGTTATCAACGTTTTCAACTGGGGCGAATATATTAGCGAAAGCTATGAGGACGGACTGATCGACGTCAACAAGGAATTTGAAAAACTGACGGGCATCAAGGTCAATTATGTCACCTTTGAAAGCAACGAGGATATGTACGCCAAGATCAAAAACGGGGGAGCGAGCTATGATATCATTATTCCCTCCGACTATATGATCGAGAGAATGATCAATGAAGATCTTCTTGTGAAGTTTGACGTAAAATCGCTCCCGAACTTCAAATATATCGACAAGCAGTACACGGGTATGTATTACGACCCGAACGATGAATATTCCGCCGCCTATAATGTCGGCATGGTCGGACTGATCTATAACACAAAAATGGTAGACGAAACGCCGACAAGCTGGAAAATCATGTGGGACGAAAAGTATGCGGGCAAGATTTTAATGATCGATAATCCCCGTGATGCTTTCGCCATTCCGCAAAAGATTTTAGGCTATTCGCTCAATTCCACCGATGAAAAAGAGCTCGGAGACGTGGCGCAGATGCTGATTGACCAGAAGCCGCTTCTTCAGGGCTACGTCATGGATGAGGTCTATAACAAAATGGAAAGCGGCGAAGCGGCAATGGTGCCTTACTATGTCGGCGACTTCGTCTGTATGCAGGAGGTCAATCCCGATCTTGCCTTTGTCTATCCCGAGGAGGGCGTCAACATTTTTGTGGACGCGATGTGTATTCCGAAGTGTGCACAGAACGTTGAAGCGGCGAAAAAGTATATCAATTTCCTGCTTGATCCCGAGGTTGCGTTGAGTAATGCATGGGCGATCGGCTATGCAACACCGAACGTCGGCGCGCTCAACAGCGACGACTACGAAGAAATGCGTGAAAATAAGTATCTTTATCCTGATCCCGAGGATATGCCGAAAACGGAGTATTTCCATAATCTTCCGCAGGAAACGCTTGTGATGTTTGCTGACTTGTGGAATCAGATCAAGGTTGCCGGCGGAACCAACAAGCATATTTATTGGGGCTTCGGAATCGTTGCTACGGCTGTTGTCTTGTACGGCGGTTACAACTGGTTTAACAAGCGCCGCCGTGAATATTGGTACGATTTTCCGAAATAAAGGAGGAAGTCTTATGAAGAATTTAAGAAAGTTTTTCGCTGTTTTCCTTGCTTTTATCCTGCTTGCCGCCTATGTCTTGCCGTCTTTTGCGGTGCAGAGCGGTGAAGAAGAAACCGTTCATAACAGCAATAACGCTTATCTTCCGTTTGGCTGGATTTATCGTGACAGGGGTGAGGATTTCGTAAAAGAAAAACTTGATCAGGTGGCGTCCTACGGAATCGACACGGTTTATTTCTCCTTAGGCTCGGTGACACTTACCGATGACGGTGGAATCACGCTTGTTGACCATATGGCGGAAAACAAAGAGAACGGTCTTTGGCAGAACATCGGTCAGTGGATGAGCGTTGCCGAAACGCTCAAAATGAAAGTGATTCCGATTGTTAACTGTAATCTCAATTCCTATTTTCTTGAGACCGATGAAAACAGCGGGACCGCATATTCCGAAACGGCAAAGTCCGCGATGCTTGCCATTGTATCGCAGGCAATAAACGAAGGCTTCTCCTATAACGGCAAGGCGTATTATCCATCGGGTATTCATTTCGACTGTGAGCCGTTCCGGCGGCAGTATCACGATTTTTACCTGGATGTGCTTTCTTCCATGCGTGCCGTAATCGGAGAGAGCCGTACGCTTTCTTCCGCTACCCCTGCCGCGAACGGTGCGTGGAAAGACGCCTATTTAGCGCAGGTTGGTGCTCTTCTCAATACCATCAATCCGATGATCTATGACTCGAACGGACCGTCCGATTGGGGAACGCTTACGGACGGTGTGACACAAAACGGCGAGGAATACGTTCAGCTTGTGGAAAACACCTGCCTTTGGTATTCGAAGGTGTTCAGTGAGAACAATATTGACTGCACCGTTTCTCCGACTGTGCCGTCTTATCCTGACGCTTCAACGGATACCGGCTCTGTCGGCTGGCCTGACAGTAGCAGTACGACTGTTTGGTATCATCTTTCGACAATTGAAAACGCCGCAAACTGCATCAAAGGTGTTCAGCGCGCGAATGAAAAGGGTGCCGGCATAACGGCTCTCGGCATCTGGAACTTCTATTATATGTGCGGCGACGCCGAGGAATATCAGACCTCGGTCAACGGATATTACAGCCCGGAAGCTGACACGGCCGCCTGGCTTAGTTGGGTCAACGGCAAAAAGCTTTCGGATCTTGACTATACGGATTCGCTTGCCGATCTTGACAACCCCGAAAGAGGTTTTTACCGTCCTGCAAGAATCGTACTTACCAAAAGCGGCTGTGGCGATGTTACTCTTCCGAAAACGCCGCTTGTTCATCTTCGCTTCGGTATCGCTTCGCTTTCACCCGTCAATAACGGCGGAAACGAGCCTGATTTTAACGATGTCATGCTCTCGGATATTGCTTCGGTTTTCGGAACGCTGCGCAAAAACGGTCAGACGGCGGTTATCCGTTTTGCTTACGACGATTTTGACGGTATAGCCGACTGCGAACCGTCCGTCGAAACGATCGAAAAGCATATCCGATCGCTTTCTTCCGTCATCACCGAATATGCCGATGTCATTGCTTCGGTTGAAGCCGGCTTTATCGGCCCGTGGGGCGAAATGCATACGAGCAAAATGGCAAATACCGAGGTGTTTAACCGTCTGATTGACGCGCTTCTGACCGCTGTTCCCGAATCAATCGGTATTACTGTCCGTCAGCCGGAGTTTTATGCAAATTGGAAAGGTGTTGATATTGCGGGGCTTGACACGGATATTTCCGAAAAGGGTACAGATTCTTACCGTGTGGGTGTGTTCAACGACGGCTATCTCGGTTCGGCAAGCGACCTCGGTACTTACCGGAATCGTGACACCGAGGTTACATGGCTTTCGAATCAGGCAACACATACGCTGTTCGGCGGAGAAGCCGCGTTGAGAAACGGCGACCGGACCTATAACAGCATTGACTTCATTTCCGAGGAAATGTTCAAAACGCATACATCTTACCTCAATATCGAATGGAACGACACGCTTGTCGGTTATTGGCAGAACGAGACGTATACGGGCTTTGATACAACCTATAACGGTCAGACGGCTTACAAATATATCGCGGATCATTTGGGATACCGCTTTGTTTTGCGAAGTGCCGCCCTTGACGAAAAAGCAGGGGAGAGCCTGAACGTCGATCTGACGGTTATGAATGTCGGCTGCGGAAATATCGTTAAGCCGAAAAAAGCCGAGCTTCTTTTTGTCCGGAACGGCAAGACATATTCGGCAGATCTGACTGTTGATGTGACCGCGTGGCTTTCACGCAAGACGCAGAGCATCAGCATCAATTGCCTGCTTCCGTCAGAGCTTGAGGACGGTACCTGTCAGGTTTATCTGAGAATTTCCGAAAACAAATCGGCACTTCCCGCTGTCCGCTTCGCCAATGACGGCATATGGAACGCCGATCTCGGTGCAAATCTCATCGGTGAATTTACCGTTGAAAAAGCGACGGAACCGGAGACGACAACCGAAACCACCACTCAGGCGGTTACGCAAACAACTACCGAGCCGACCACAGAACCGACAACCGAACCGGTGACCGAGTCGACAACAGAGTCAACTACGGAACCGACAACAGAGTCGGTGACCGAACCAACCACACAGCCGGCAACCGAAAAACCGTCGGATCCCGATGACTGTGGCTGTATGTGTCACTCAAGCGGATTCATGCAGTTTATCTGGAAGATCGTCCGGTTCTTCTATAAGATTTTCGGTATCAACAAGGTTTGTGCCTGCGGTGTTTCGCATTATTGATTGAATGCAAACTCTGAAAATAACAAAGACGTGAGTACGGTTTTTCGGCTCACGTCTTTTGCTTTTTTAATCGAAAGCTATTGACAAATAAAAAAAGATATTGTAATATAAAATCGGTTAGCAGGGGCTAACTAATATATGTACGGAGGCGTATCTATGCTTCAATGGTTATCACAAAATCTAGCAACAATTATTATTTGTCTGATTCTTATTGCCGTTGTCGTTTTCGTTATTGTGAAAATGATCAGGAATAAAAAACAGGGAAAATCCTCCTGTGGCTGCGGCTGTTCGAACTGCCCGATGAGTTCGGAATGTCACAGTAAAAAGCAATAAAAAGGGGCTGCAAGTTGATTGCAGCCTCAATTTTTATTCGGTTTCTTGTCCGCACTCTTTAATAAACATCGGTATCTGTGCGCTTAAATTGGCAACAAGAGCCGGTTCGGGATAA
>JBJFHV010000361.1:0-1742 GCA_051894015.1 Acutalibacteraceae bacterium
AAAATGAGTGAAAAAATTCCGTGTGAAATTATTAGGGATCTTTTGCCGTCGTATGTTGACGGACTGACAAGCGAAAAAACAAACGAAGCTGTCGAAATTCATGTTGAGGACTGTGCAGACTGTATGAATATGCTTGACGCTATGCGTGACGGCGAAAAAGCAGATAAATCAACCGACGAGAAAAAGGAAATTGACTTTTTGAAAAAGACGCGGCGAAGAAAAACACAGGCGGTGATAATCGGCGTGTTGACGGCGGTTGTTATTATCTTTGCAGTCATCATCGCAAAGGTGTATTTTATCGGAAGTGCGATAGACGAGGAGTTTGTATCCTGCCGATTGTCGGTAAGCGGAAAGGAAATCAGTGTCGGCGGCGGCTCGAAAATCCGCAATACCGATGTTCCGTTTGTGGATTTCGAAGAAAATGACGGTGTTGTCACGGTTTCGTTCCGTTCTGTTCGGGAGAGTCGTTTTCATACCGGCGGATATCTCGAAAGCTTCACCGCCGAAAATGAAATCAAAACCGTCAAGCTTGATGACCGGATTGTCTGGCACAACGGCAAGGCAATTTCAAAAATCACATCGGATGCTTTTGAAACCCGTCATTTATATGTCGGAGCGATGCCTGAAAACAGCCGTACTGCAGCTGCCCTTGGTGTCTATGAAGTGCTCGGTACGGTTTCCAATGCTTTGAAAACGTCAAAGGAGCCGTACGGTTGGACGCTGATTGTTGTCAACAATATCGGTTCTGCTCAAAGAGAAGCCAAGGAGGAATATATGCGTGCTTACGGGGTTGCGATTCTTGCCTTGATTGACAATCTCAGCGAAGTGAAGTTTGAATATGAAGTTGACGGCGAAAAGTGTGTGCTTTCGGTCGATACGGACGAGGCTTCCGAGTTTGCCGGGAAAAATATTAAAGAAATCGGAAAAGATATAACCGAATTTCAGACGCTGATTGAAAAAACGGTGCTCTATACCGAAACGGGACGGTGGATAGGAGAGAGCTTTTTACCCGAAGCTTGACAACGGCACGCGGGCGTGTTAATATGACGGCGAGGTGAAAGATATGGAAACATTCAAATTCGGCTTGAAGCTGATCGGAATTCCTTTGGCGGTTTTAATCGCGATGTTTTTCTTCGGCGTTATGACGGGTAGCGAGTTTTGGTTTGATCTGTCGGGATGTTTGCTCTCTTTTGTGATGCCCGTGTATATACTTGCTGTTATTATCGGTCTCACGGTAAAGTATTTTGTCGAAAAGAAGAAAAAAGCCGAATCGGGGAAGGATTTATAATGAATCTCAAAAAAAGTGCCGAAAATTTAAAAACCGATGTCCCTGCCGTGTTCCTTGCCTTAAAGGATAAGCGGACGCCTGTCCTGGCGAAAATATTTGCGGCGCTGACGGTTGCGTATGCGCTGTCTCCGGTTGACCTTGTGCCGGATTTTATTCCGGTGCTCGGCTATCTCGATGACGTGATTCTTCTTCCGGCTCTTGTGGCGTTAACTGTGCGCTTTATCCCGAAAGAGATCATGGAGTCCTGCCTTGAAAAAGCAAAGGAACTGTGGAAAGACGGCAAGCCGAAAAAATGGTATTACGCTTTGCCGGTTGTGCTTTTCTGGCTTGCGGTCGTCATGCTCATCGTTAAGCTGATTTTCAGTAAACACTGATGGCAACAAAATATGCTGATGCGAAAATATAATACAGCCGGTGTTCATTTACAGCACCGGCTGTCAGTTTCTCCTCTTTA
>JBJFHV010000362.1:0-1737 GCA_051894015.1 Acutalibacteraceae bacterium
ACCCCGATGCCGCTGACGGTAACTATATCACTGCAGAAGGTGCAGACCGTCTTTGGAATATGCTTGTTCTTACCGGTGTCATCAGCATGTTTGCCTGTGCTGTCCCGATGTTCTTCTATAAGATTACAGAAGATAAGCAAAGAGAAATGGTTGCCGAAATCGAATCCAGAAGAGCAGCCAACGAAGCAAAGATTCAGGAAGAAAACTGATAATTAAAATTAAACATCACTGCCCTGCGTTTGTCGGGGCAGTTTGTCTATCAGAGTAACAGAAAGGAGATACGATATGGAAAACAAACAATGGTACAAGGAAATGAGCGTTTATCAGATCTGGCCGAGAAGCTTCTGCGACGGCAACGGCGACGGAATCGGTGACCTGAAAGGCGTGATTTCGAAGCTTGACTACATCAAGAGCATCGGTGTGGACGCGATCTGGTTTTCACCGCTTTATCCGTCGCCGAACGCGGATTACGGCTATGATATCGCCGATTATAAGGACATTTCGCCCGATTATGGTACCCTTGATGAGTTTAAAACGCTGCTCGATGAAGCCCATAAACGCGGCTTAAAGGTTATCATGGATCTGGTTGTCAACCACACTTCCGATCAACACAAGTGGTTTTTGGAAAGTAAAAAAGGCGACGACAATCCGTATCACGACTATTATTTCTGGCGTAAGGGTAAAAAGAACGGCAAAGAGCCGAACAACTGGAAGTCCACCTTCCAGGGAAAAGCATGGGAATACTGCAAGGAGCTTGACGAATATTATCTTCATGTTTTTGCCAAGGGTCAGCCTGACCTGAATATGGATAACCCGAAGGTCCGTCAGGAAGTCAAGGACATCATGCGTTTCTGGCTCGATATGGGTGTTGACGGTTTCCGTGAAGACGTGATCACCTTTATCTCCAAAAAGCCGGGTCTTCCGAACGGTTTTCCGCTTCCGACAGCGACCGGTATCGAGCACTATATGAACGGTCCGCATCTGAAAGAGTATCTCAGGGAATTTAAGGACGTACTTGATGAATATGACTGCTTTACCGTCGGAGAAGCTCCGATGATGACGACAAAACGTGCCCTTGAGTTTATCAAAGAGGGCGACGGTCAGCTTCTCAATACCATGTTCCATTTTGAGCACATGTCCTGCGACAATGTGATTACGAATTGGATTAAGACGAAGTTCAAGCCGCAGAAGCTGAAAAAAGTCTATGCAAGATGGCAGAATGATTTGTATGGCGAGGCATGGAATGCGCTTTACATTGAAAATCATGACCAGCCGAGAATCATCAGCCGTTATGGCAGTGAAAAGTACAGGGTAGAGAGCGGCAAAATGCTTGCGACGATGTACATTCTGCAAAGCGGAACCCCGTTTATTTATCAGGGTCAGGAGATCGGTATGCTCAACGCCAACATTCCGACGATTGACCGCTATAAGGACGTTTCGGCGATCAACACCTATGCGCTGTTTAGGAAATTCGGCTTCAGCGATAAATTCACGATGAAATTATGCATGTACGCCTCAAGAGATAATGCAAGAACGCCCATGCAGTGGAGCGCTGAGAAGAATGCCGGCTTTACAACTGCTGACAAGGCGTGGTTTGACGAAATCAACCCGAATTATACCGAAATCAACGTGGAAGCGGCGGAAAAGGACGAAAACTCGATCCTCAACTATTACCGCAAGCTGCTTCAATTCCGCAAGGAACACGATATTGTCAAATACGGCGATTTTGAGCTTCTC
>JBJFHV010000363.1:0-1736 GCA_051894015.1 Acutalibacteraceae bacterium
ACAGAAAAGCATTGTCGGTATTCTTTTTGATTTCTTCAACTGTTTGATTTTGACAGTAATCTTTGCTGTTTTTCGACTTTAGCAATAAAACGAGCAAGATTATGCATATAATAAGAAGCAGACAGACCAAAACCGACAGAATAAGGCTGATCGATTCAAAATTCATATAGACACCTCCTGTGCTGTTTCGGACATTATATCACATTTCAAGTCCGATATACAGGATTTTGAGCAAGTTCATTGCAACAGTCTTTATTCCGGCTTGAATAAAACGAAAGGAAAGGCGGCTTCAGGCTGCCCGGAAAAGTTATGGGAAAACGGCTGATCAGCGTTTTTATTTGTATGTTACTTGTTTTGCTGCCCTTGGCGTCCTGTTCGTCTGACGGCTCGGGCAAGCAGCTTATTACGCCGATTGATTCGGCTCCCGAATATCTCGATCCGCAGATTGTTTCCGAAATCGGAGCCAAGAACATTATTGCTAACTGCTTTGAGGGACTGGTCGGACTCGATGAAAACGGAAATATTGTCCCTGCCGCCGCCGAAAACTACGATGTTACCTCCGATAAGCTGACCTATACCTTCCATTTGAGAAAGGACGCAACATGGCGTGTGACGGCTGATGCGGGCAAAACGATCGGAGAAAACTATAAGGATACTTTCGATTTTGCCGTAACGGCGAACGATTTTGTCTTCGGTCTGCGGCGTGCACTTCAGCCTGAAACAAAGTCTCCGTATGCGCACGCTCTGTTTTGTATCGGAAACGCCGAAAAGGTATATTCGGGCGAGCTTTCATCGGACAAGCTTGCCGTAAGAGCAATTGACGAGCATACCTTGACGATTACGCTCGAAAGGCCGGATCCCGACTTTCTTTACACGCTGATGTCTCCTGCCTGTATGCCGTGCGACGAAGTATTTTTTGAAAAAACAGGGGGAAGGTACGGTCTTTCGACCCAATATCTGATTTATAACGGTCCGTTTTATATCAGCACCGTTACCGACAACGCCGTTATTGCCAAAAAGAACGAGGAGTACCATTCGGCTTCTTCGGTTAAACCGGCTTCCGTTTATTTTACGATCAACAGCGAACAGGAAACAAGAGCCAAAAAAGTCAAGGACGGAACCTATGAGGCTTCTTTGCTCACAGCTTCGCAGGCAGATGAACTCAGCCGTAAAAACGGGATTACCGTTATGCCGTTTTTAAGCGGTGAGCTGTCGTTGATTTTTAACTGCAAGGATGAAATTCTTTCCGATATCGATATCCGGCGGGCAATCAGCCTCTCATTTAATAGAAAGCCGCTTTTTGAACTGACGGGTCTTTCTGCCGCTTCCGGCGTTATCCCGGAAGGACTCCGATACGGGGATGAATCCTACCGTAAGAAAGCGGCGTCGTTTGATATGTCTCAGGACGAACAAGCCGCCGTGAAATATCTGAAATCCGGTCTTGAAAAGCTGGAAACAGATGATATTGAGCTTGTGATTCTTTGCTCGGTCGAATATGAAAATGCGGTTCGGACGGTTATGCAGAACTGGCAGTCGCTTTTCGGTGTAAGCTTCAATATCTCCGTGGAAGCCGTCGACAGTTCCGAGCTTTCAACGAGAATCAAAAACGGTGAATATCAGCTTGCTCTTTATAATCTTCGTTATCTTGATTCGTCGGCGTTCGGCGCCGTTTATCGCTATACTTCGTTTTCAAGAGACAACATAGTCGGTCTGAATGAAAAACAGTACGATAATAT
>JBJFHV010000364.1:0-8040 GCA_051894015.1 Acutalibacteraceae bacterium
CTCTTAACTCCTCGCATTTGAACGGAATCGGGCGGCTCATATCGTTGATATACGGTGTGAGCAGCATTTTTTTCTGCATGGTTTTCATCTGATACTTCGAAAGAATCTCAATGACCTCTTCTTTGGTCTCCCGGTTCTTCTGTTCGGTGATGCCGGAAAGTTCGATTTCAACACCGTTTTTCGCATTGACGTCCTTGACACAAACAAAAAGCTTTCCGTGCCGGATCTCCTTTTCGTATTTTCTGTCACGGTTGGCGGATTTTACCGTAAGCCCCTTGCAGTCGCTGA
This sequence comes from Acutalibacteraceae bacterium, assembly GCA_051894015.1. Lineage (GTDB taxonomy): Bacteria > Bacillota > Clostridia > Oscillospirales > Acutalibacteraceae > UBA6857. Next base: position 289 of record JBJFHV010000364.1, read on the forward strand.
CGTTTTCAAAAATGAAGGTATAGTTTCTCTTTTGCGGAATCACACTCAGGTCGCCCTCGGCTTTTGCAACCGTGAAGAGAATACTGTCGGCGGCTTTTCTTTGCTTCATTTTGGTTATTGCAAAGGCGCCGTTTTCGAAGTTTAACGTTTCGCCGTCGTCCTCATAAAGCTCGAAGGTGTTGTTTCCGCTGAAAATGCGTATCGTCATGTCGGTCGGGTTCGAACAGTCGTTGTCTTTGTCGTTCGAGGAAAGCGGAAGAATGGCGCCCTCTTTGGCAAGAACGGGAATGCTTTCGATTCCGCGGTACATGGTGACGGTGCGTCCGCCTTTGTAGATTCTACCGTTATAGATATCTGTCCAGATGCCGTCGGGCAGCCATGCTTTGGTTGCGGCAAGGTTGGTGGTCTTGTTCATCGGGCTTGTTATGGGAACGACCAAAAGCTCACTTCCGAAGAAGTATTCGTTTTTGATTTCGTACGCTGCGTTTTCTTCCGGATAAGTGTAATACATCGGCTCGCAAAGGGCGATGCCGTCCTTGTGAGTGCGGTAGTTCATCGAATAGAGGTACGGAATCATGGCGTGACGCTCCCGAAGGGCATTGACCGCCGCCTCCTGGGCCGGGTAGGAATACTTCCACGGCTCCTTGCCCATGAATTCGTCGCTCGTTGAGTGAAGCCGGTTGATCGGGCTGTACTCACCGAACTGTACCCAGCGGGCATAGATTTCGTCGTTTCTTGAGCCGAGATGATGACCGCCGATATCGTGACTCCACCAGGTATAGCCGACGTTTGCGGCAGTGATGGTGAAATACGGCTGAAAGTCAAGGCTTTCCCATGTGATGATCGTATCGCCCGAAAAACCGAGCGGATAGCGGTGAGAGCCGACCTTGGCAAAGCGGGAAAGAATCAGCGGACGCTTGTTTTCGCCTGTAAAGGCAAGGGTATGATAATGGTTGAGCGCCCAAAGCGGGTCAAGACCTTTGATTTTTGTGGTTTTTTCCTGCTGCCAGTCGATCCACCAGAAATCCACGCCGTCCTTTTCATAGGGCTTGTGAAGCACGTCAAAATAAGCCTCGATGAATTTGGGGTCGGTGATGTCGAACGGTACGGTCTTTTTGGTGCTCGGGTCAATGCCCATACGTTCTGCCATTTCGGGGTACATATCCTCAAACGGACGGACACCCTGCGCCGGGTGAAGATTCATCGTGACCTTAAAGCCTTTATCCTGAAGCCACGAGAGCATTTTTTTGTAGTCGGGGAAAAGCTCGGTGTTCCAGCTGTAACCGGTCCAGCCCTGACCCTGGAACAGCTCAGCGGGATTTTTGAAATTGAACTGCGGCTTGTAGTCGAAACGCTTTTCGACATCGACCCAATGCCAGTCCATGTCAATTGTGGCAACGGTGATCGGGATTTTTTTGTCGATAAAGTCGCTCATCAGCTTGATATATTCGTCCTGCGTGTACGCTTTATAGCGGCTCCACCAGTTTCCGAGACAGAACCGCGGAACGAGCGGCACACTGCCCGAAAGGCGGAAGAAGTCGCGAAGGCAGGCACGGTAATCGTGACCGTAGGCGAAATAGTATTCGTCAAGGCATTTTCTGCGTTCCTTTATTGTTCCGTCGGGGTTGATGATGACGGTTTTGGAGTCGTCGACGACACTGACGCCGCTTCGGCTTATCAGTCCGTCCTCAAGCTTGATTGCACCGTCGACCATGTCAAGCGTGCGGTAGGTTCCCTTGAGGTTGTCTTTTTTGAAGTCGGTGACAATATCGCCGCCCTTGACGGACACGGAAATCATTTTTCGTTTTTTCGTGTCATAACGAAAGACCGCCTGCGTGGTCGCAACCGTGACGACATAACCGTTTTCGCTGATCTGAAAGGCCGGAACCTCAAAATTTCTTGAAAGCACGGCCTGTGTCATTTCGTCGGTGAAAATTCCATCCTTGTCATATTCGACCCGCAACAGTCTTGAGGTCAGAACGGAAAAGCGGCAGTTGTGCCGGATGAAAAGGCACTCTTTCCGGGCTTTCGGTTCGGCGGTGACGGAAAATGTATTTTTAAATTTTTCTGATATTTCGTTCATCTTTTTGTTCCCTTTCCGTAAAATTTACAGATATATGTTACATCAAGAACCGCCAAAATTCAATACCACAGGATTTTTTCGGCAAAAACAAACAAAAAAACAAGAATAAATTCTACATCAAAAATGAAGCGGATTTCATATGATTTAAAAAAAGATATGGAAAAAAGCAAAGCGATATGATAAAATATTGAAATGCAAATATAAGGTCTTGCAACTATTTTCAGCGCATCTTTGTGTCTTTACGGAGGTTCAAATGAATATTATTATTGTCGGCTGCGGCAAGGTTGGTTCCGCTCTTGCCGAACAGCTCGCTGACGACGGACATGATATTACGGTGATCGATACGAATGCCGAGGCAGTTCGCCGCGTTACGGACACGGCGGACGTAATGGGAATCGTCGGCAACGGAGCGGTTCATCTTGTTCAGCAGGAGGCAGGCATAAAATATGCGGATATGTTCATCGTGATGACCAATTCCGACGAACTGAATCTGCTTTGCTGTATGATCGCCAAAAGGGCGTCCGACTGTAAAACAATCGCAAGAGTCAGAAACCCCGTTTACATAAACGAAAGCAGCTTTATTAAAGAAAAACTCGGCATTTCGATGATCATCAACCCCGAGCTTGTTGCCGCTTCGGAAATGGCTCGTCTTTTTTCGATTCCTTCGGCGATCGAAGTGGATACGTTTGAAAGAGGTCGTATTGAGCTTTTGAAAACCGAGGTGCCCGAAAAATCACCGATTGCCGGTGTTCAGATTAAGTCGGCTCTCGGTAAGCTTTCCGGAAGAATTCTGATCTGTGCCGTTGAGCGCGACGACAGGGTAATCATACCGACCGGCGACGATTATATCTATACGGGCGACAAAATATCCTTTATCACCACGCACAAGGACGGTACGCAGTTTTTCAAAAAGGCGGGGATTGCCAATGAACATCTTCGCTCGGTTATCATTGTCGGCGGAGGAAAAATAACGATCTATCTGACGCAAAAGCTTTGTGAATACGGCTTTAAAGTCAAGGTAATCGAAAAAGACAAAGCGCAGTGCGAATATCTCAACTCGATTTTACCGGCAAATGTGCTGATTATCAACGGTGACGGAAGCGATCAGAGGCTTCTTCTTGAGGAGGGAATCGCCGAAGCGGACGGCTTCGCTTCGATTACCGATATTGACGAAGAAAACATCATGCTGTCTTTGTATGTCGGTTCCAATTTCGGCGCAAAAACCGTCACCAAAATCAATAAACTGAATTTCGAGGGTATCATTGACCGTCTTCCGATCGGCTCGGTGGTTTACCCGAAAAATATTACGGCGGAGCTTGTTTTAAGCTATGTCCGGGCGCTGACCAATTCCGCCGGAAGCAGCAGTATACAGACCCTTTACAATATTGTCGGCGGAAAAGCGCAGGCACTTGAATTCAAGGTGAAAAGCGAAAGCGAGGTTGTCGGAAAGCCGCTCTCCCGCCTTCAGATCAGACGGAATGTTCTTGTCTGCTGTATCGGAAGAAACGGAAAAATGATTATTCCGTCCGGGCAGGATACGATCAACGTCGGCGACACCGTTGTTGTTGTTACGACGGATAAAGACCTCAACGACCTGAGCGATATTCTTTCATAAGGAGCCGGAAATGAACTATTTTATGATTTTGTATCTTCTCGGCTGGGTCATGAACATTATGTCGCTTTGTCTGGCTTTGCCGGTTCTTGTCGGTTTATATTTCGGAGAAGCCGAGTGGAAGGTATATGCGCTCGTGATGCTCGTTTCCCTTGTGATCGGCGTTTTGCTTACGATACGAAAGCCGAAAAGAAATGTGTTTTATGCCAAAGACGGCTTTGTGACCGTAGCCCTGAGTTGGATCGGTTTGAGTCTGATCGGAGCGCTTCCGTTTACGCTGACGGGTGAGATTCCGTTTTATCTTGATGCGGTTTTTGAGGCGGCGTCGGGCTTTACAACGACCGGGGCAAGTATTCTGTCGGACGTGGAAGCCCTCAGTCAATGCTCTTTATTCTGGCGCAGCTTTACGCATTGGATCGGCGGTATGGGTGTGCTCGTTTTTCTGCTTGCCATCGTGCCCCTTGCGGGCGGCGGCTCGGCAATGCAGCTGATGAGAGCGGAAAGCCCCGGACCGTCGGTCGGAAAGCTTGTTCCGAAGGTACGCTATACGGCGTTCATTCTTTACGCCATCTATTTTGCGATGACGCTTGTTGAAATTGTGCTGCTTCTTGCGGGCGGAATGCCGTTTTTCGATTCCGTGACAACCGCGTTCGGTACGGCCGGTACGGGCGGCTTTGCGATCCATAACGCCAGCATCGGATTTTACAACAGCTATTACCTTCAGGGCGTTGTCACTGTCTTTATGATTCTGTTCGGCGTCAATTTCTCTGTCTATTACCTCTTGCTTTTAAAGAAGTTCGGACAGGCGGTCAAAAGTGAGGAGCTCCGCTGGTATCTCGGAATCATTTCGTTTTCCGTTCTTTGTATTACTTTGAACATATACAAGACGAATTTCGGCGGAAAGCTGTTTCCGGCTTTTCACCATGCGGCATTTTCGGTCGCTTCAATCATTTCGACAACCGGCTTTGCGACAACGGATTTCAACGAGTGGCCGCAGCTTTCCAAGCTGATACTGGTTATCCTGATGTTTATCGGAGCGAGTGCCGGAAGTACGGGCGGCGGAATCAAGGTTTCGAGAATCATTCTGCTTGTCAAAAGCTCTCTTCGCGAGATTTCGTCCGTCATTCACCCGAGAGGGGTGAAAATTGTCAAACTGGATAAAAAGCGTATCAACCACGAGACGCTGAGAGGGACTACGTCCTTCTTCGTGGTGTGTATGCTTGTTTTTGTCATATCCGCCTTTATGGTAAGCCTTGACGGGCACGATATGACAACATCATTAACCGCTGTTGCGGCGACGATGAACAATATCGGCCCCGGTCTTGAACTAGTCGGACCGACGGGAAATTACAGCTCGTTTTCTCCGATTTCAAAGATTGTTCTGATCTTTGATATGCTCGCAGGACGGCTTGAATATTTCCCGATGCTCGTGTTGTTCAGTCCCACAACGTGGAAAGGCACCTTAGGTGCCGTGAAAAGGAGGATAATATGGAAGAGAAAAACTATGCGTCAAAAAGTGAAGTGAGAGCCTATTCCATAGCGGCTCTCGGACAGGGTCTTGTTTACAGCTGTATGTCAAGCTATATTACGGACTATTACATGAACGTGCTGGCACTCGATGCGATGTTCGTGATTCTGCTGATGCTGCTGGCCCGTGTATGGGACGCGATCAACGACCCGCTTATGGGTATGATTGTTGACCGTCATCAGACCAAAAGAGGCAGGCTTCGTCCGTATCCCGTTGTCACGGCGATCCCGATTGCCATTCTTACGATTTTAATGTTCCTGCCGCCCTTGGGCTTCGATATTTCCGAGCGCACAAAGGGAATGTATGTTTACGTTGCCGTAGTTTATGTCCTGTGGGGCATGATTTACACCTCGAGCGACGTTCCGTTCTGGAGTATGCCGAACCTGATGACCCCGAACCCGAAGGAGAGAGGACGGATCATCTCCTACGGACGTACCGTCGGCGGTGTCGGTTCTGCGGTGACGGTTGCGCTTCCGATGATTGTCGGCTATTTCACCGCGAAAAGCTCCAACCCCGATGTGCTCAAATATGCGATCATGGCAATCTCCATGTCAGTCATCGGTATGCCCTTGTTCTCGATTTCGTCGTTCAAGGTCAAAGAGAGAATCAGCATTCCGAACGCCACAAAGCGTGACCCGAACGAGCCGTCAACGCTTTCAAGAATTTTCCACTGCAAGCCCCTTATGCTTGTCGTTATTTCCGGTATTCTTTCGTTCGGACGCTATATGCTTCAGTCCGCTGCGCCGCACGTTGCCCGTTATTCCGGCCTTTATATCGGCAGTAAGCCGACGACCGTCGAGCAGTATCAGTCGAACATTTCGACCGTTGCACTTGTCATTCAGGTCTGCGCCGCTGTCGGTATGTTTGGCACCATGCTTCTGATGCCGAAGCTTTTCAAAAAGTTCGAGTACAAGACGCTTATGATTTCTTCGTGTCTCGGTGGCTTTGTGGCAAGCGTTATTACGCTGATCGTCGGCTGGACAACACAGAACCTTCTGATTTGTATTCCGTTCATGATTATTTCGAGTATTCCGCTCGGCGTTATCAACGTTGTTTCGGGTGCTATGGTCTGTGACTGTCTTGACTATATCGAATGGAAAACCGGCTACCGTGACACCGCCGTCGGTTCAGCTTGTCAGTCGTTTGTCAACAAGCTCGGCAACGCGTTTGCAACGGTCGTTATCATTCTGATGTATATGCTTGTTCATATCGACGTTGCGGCGATGAACTCGAAGCCGGAAGCTATCGTAGAAACCGCGATGAATATGGGCGATCCGCAGCGCTTTGCGATGTTTGCTCTCGTTTCCATCGTTCCGGGCATCAGCCTTCTTCTTACCGCCATTCCGATGTTCTTCTATGACATCGTCGGCGAAAAGAAAGAGAAGATCACGGTTGAACTTGCCGAAATGAGAAAAGAAAGAGGCATCGTCGTTTCCGAAGGCTAATTTTAAAAATGTGTCCGAAGCCGGGCGGAAAACGGCTCAGCTTCGGACGGTTCACTTTACGGAGGTAATATTATGTTAAATTCAGGAATGCTGATGTGTCTGACCTGTATGGTTATCGGCGCACTTTTCCTTATTGCTTTTATCCTCAAGTGCAAGGATAAAAGAAGCGTCACCGGTGTGTTTTTAAAGAATGCAACCAGCATTTTCTTTATTCTTACTGCGGTTTGCGGAATCGTGAAAAACCCGAACGTCTGGCAGTACGGAATTCTGATTGTCGTCGGTCTTGTTTTCGGTATGCTCGGTGATATTTATCTTGACCAGAAATGGGTATATCCGAAAGATATGAAGCAGTACCTGTATGCGGGCTTTATCTGCTTCGGTATCGGTCATCTTTTCTATATTCCGGCACTTGTCATGACGGCGGATATCAGCATGAAACTGATGGTGATTCCGGTTGTTGTCGGAATCGTTGTGGCCGCAGGCAATCTTGTCCTTGAAAAGCCGATGAAGCAGAAATTCGGCAAATACAAGGCGATTGTCACTGTATACAGCTTCATTCTTGCCGCGATGGTTGCGACTGCGGTTGTTGCCGCCTTTGTTTCGAAGCACCCGGCATTTATCGTGTATGCGATCGGTTCTGTCCTGTTCCTTGTCTCCGACCTTGTTTTGTCTCCGATGTATTTCGGCGAGGGCAAAAACACGCCGACGAACTTCATCATCAACCATGTGACCTATTATCTCGGTCAGTACATGATTGCTTTTTCGGTTGCTCTTCTTGCAAGATAAGCCGCAAAATGAGAATAACAAAAAAACAGGTGGTTCGTTTACAATCACCTGTTTTCTTATGGTGTGCTCGGCATGCGTAACCACTTGGCGGTGAAAGTCCGCTACAGGCTTGGCAGTAGGAACTGTTAGCCAAAGACAAGGGCGTCCGTTGCGAAGCGGAGTCTGAAAGAAGTCGGAGGCAAAGCCTCGGTCTGACGAACAGAAACTGCATATAAGGCATTTTGAAAGGGACGAGTTTCCCATACAAAACGAAGTCCGATACTGCCCGAATTTCAAGGTGTAAATGCAGCAGATATAT
>JBJFHV010000365.1:0-1724 GCA_051894015.1 Acutalibacteraceae bacterium
AATTGGATTTCGACTGACGGGTTGTTTTTTGTTTCGTTTTATTTTCAGCCATAATATCTCCTCAATCAAGCATAAAACGATGCAAGAAAAATAAACAGTCCGAAAAGGATTGAATAAACGCTTGCAAATGTATACAGGCGTTTTGCGTTTATTCTGCCGATCGCACTGACAACGACGGCACTTGAAACAAGACAAGCGACAACGCAGATGACAATCATAACAGGATCTATCATTACTCCCGCCATGATGTATCGTATCATTCTGACCAGACCGATGATAAAAGTGGACGGCGCAAGATATAAAAGCACCTCTCTCGTTATCACCATATCATCAACGTTGCTTACGGTCAAAGCGGCAGCACCGGAAGATACATGAGAAAAGCCCGGAAAAATATAAGCCGGAAGCTGATAAATACCATATCTGATAACCGATGAAGTTTTTGAGCACCGTATTGTCTTATCCGTTCTCTTGCGGGAATACCAGATGGCCACCGTGAGTATGATACCGCTCGCAATACAGCAGAAAGATGTAACCATAAGGTGGTCGTCCGTAAAGTAATTATCAAAAACGTCAAACAGGAACGATGATTTTGAAACAGGAATAAACAAAATGATAGCAGGTAAAAGACTGAGAAGAAGATTAACCGCTATTCTTTTATACTGATTTTGCTTATTGGAATCGGCATTCTTGCCGCCGCGAAAAACCGATACGATTGATTTAGAGTAAAGCTTACGCAAAAACACAAAAACAACAAGCGAAAAAACAACAGAAATCACGCTGTAATAAAACCCGATTGTTTCAGCATCGGAAGAAAAATGCAAAATCGAGTTCAGATAAGCATAATGCGCCGAAGAGGAAACCGGCAAAGCGGAAAAAGCTCCGCTTACAAAAGACATAACAAGCATTTTAATATATTCCAACATCTATCATTCTTGGCACCGAAGATCGGTGCATCCTTTCATTTAGTATAGCTTTTGTTTCAAAAAACAAATATTTCATCATAGCTTTTCTATTATATCACAAAACGTACGGAAGGGCAAGAAAAAAATGGACTTTCGTATAAGTAACGAAAGTCCATAAAAAGCTTATTTGTAGTCTTCAGGATTGTTTTCTGACTGAGTATTCTCAGACTGAATTTCAGTATGATCCGAACAGGAAGCCGAAAGCAGTGTACCTTCCATAAGGCGTTTAAACTGATCACCGTCGATTTTTTCGTTGACGATCAGATATTCGGCAAGCTCATGAAGCTTATCGCTGTGATCGCTGAGAAGCTTTTCACAGCGGGCATAGCCGTTCGAAAGAATATTATGAATCTCCTTATCAATCTCACAGGCGATCTCTTCGGAATAGTTTCTTGTGCTGTTGTAGTCACGGCCGAGGAAAACCTCATGGTTTCCGGGATTATACGCAACGGGGCCTATCACCTTGCTCATGCCGTATCTTGTGACCATGTCTCTTGCCGTATCGGTCGCTCTTTCAAGGTCATTGGAAGCACCCGTTGAAATATCGCCGAGAACAAGCGCTTCGGCAACACGGCCGCCGAGAAGAATCACAATATCGTCAAGCATATCGTTTTTCAGCTTATACGATTTATCCTCCTGCGGAAGCGACATCGTATAACCGCCTGCCATACCTCGCGGAATAATTGAAACCTGATGAACCGGATCCTGACCCGGCATAAAATATGTCGCAATGGCATGGCCGGCCTCATGGTAAGCCGTAAG
>JBJFHV010000366.1:0-1724 GCA_051894015.1 Acutalibacteraceae bacterium
AACGGGCGTTGTTGCGCTATAAAGAGCATTGCCCGAAGAATCTTTTAACGTAATCTCACTGCCGGCCTTTATATCGACAGAGGATTGATTGCCGATCTGAATCAGTCCGAACGTTTTTCCGGAGCCGAAAATCACGCAGGGCTGATCTGCACTAAGCTTGATTCCCATTCCCGAGCTTCCGCCTGCGGCAAAAACGGTACCGCCGGTGATGGATACTGTTTTATCCGCATCAAGCGGTTCGTTATCGGCTGTGTTGGCGGTCCAGACTTCGGTTGTACCGCCTGAAATCGTCAGACTACCGTTGGAATCAATACCGTCGCCGGCAGTTGTATCCATATACAGTTTTCCGCCTGCAATATTGATTGAGAACGCATAGCCGGTTAAATCAGCGTTGGAAGCATTCATGCAGTCATCTGAAGAATGAATTGTGATATTTCCGGAATAAACATTGAGCGTTGCGGCTTCGATGCCCTCATATGACTTTGTTATGTTAATGACGGGACCGTCCGTTTCCTGCGCACCGATATCCATTATTAAATCGCTGTGAATACCGTCATCGGCGGCGTCAACGGTAATGTTACCGCTTGCTATCGTAAGAAGCTGTTCGGCGTTAATTCCGTCATTGACATCAGTTGTAATATTCAATGTTACATCTTTTATCAGAAGCCAGGCTTCCCCCTCGGTTTCTGTTGTTGCACCGGATTTAATACCGTTTTTACCGTGAGAATTGATGTTGATTGAACCCGTACCGCAGATCGTCACCTTGGAGCCGTCTTTCGTTTTGATAACGGCATTTTCGGCGTTTGCATTGTCGGGATACACTTCATCATTATTGTATGCGGCATCGGTAAGCGTATTGGTTGTGCCGGGAGCAGCCACGATTGTTACAGCACTTGATTTGTTGCAAGTGAGAGGCGCTGTGTCGGACGAAGTAAGTGTCAGACCGTTCAGAACAACGGTTACATCCGTCGTACCTTTTTTTACGGTGACCGAACCGTCTGAACAACTGCCTGACAGCACATAAGTACCCTTATCGCTGATTGTCAAAGCAGTACCCTCAATCTTGTACCCCTTCTCACTGCCTTGTGTCATCTTGATTTCGGAATCTGAAAATTCAAATTCTGTGGCTCCTGATAAATTAAATTCTTCCGCAAAAACCGACGGAGTCAGCGACAGTATCATCGCAAGGGACAATATACAGGCAACGATTTTCGATAATGTTTTCTTGCTTTTCATAAATCTTATCCTTTCTTTCATTATAAGATAAATATGTAAAACCGAACAGTTTCGGTTCATTCCAAAACGGTATTTTTTTCATTACCGGTAAGCAGTTTCCGCAAACAGGCAAGCCAAACACGCTTATCCACTAATAGTCTTTTCCATAATATAACAGCGAAAAACTAAAACTTACCTAAAAAGATCGAACAAGTTTTCTTCATGCAGCCTCTGAAAACCCAAAGCGTTTGGTACAGTGCACAAATGATCTCGGATTATAGGCAAAATGACACAGGGATATTTGATGCATTTCAAGGATTTTTAACGACAAAGACGGCATCAATTATGAGTTATAACGAATGCCGGGACGTTTTAAGAGGTTGCCTTCAGATGATTTCAGTAAGACAAGTCCTTTTTATCGGGCTTGCGTAGTAACATCACAAATAAAGTCCGCATTGATAAGTCTGTCGCACGAACACAGGAAATTGCTCTGATGTATGAAAAGCTTT
>JBJFHV010000367.1:0-7958 GCA_051894015.1 Acutalibacteraceae bacterium
ACTTTTCCGCAAACGGAGCAAGTACGTTCTTTAACGCCGGCCGTTGCACAGGTTGGCATAGATATTACCCATTCACCGTAAGCATGCTCGATATCTCTGGTTGCTCCGCAGACATTACAAGTGTCATCGCAGTCGTTGTCATAGCTGTGTCCTGTTGCTTTTATAATACTATCAATACAGCTATCGCCGCAAACGGTACAGGTGTGCGTCGTGTAACCGTCTGTTGTGCAAGTCGGGGCTGTTACAACGGAAGTATAATCATGTCCGAGGGCGGGGATTTCTTCTGTTTTAATCGTCTCGCCACACACGGAACAAATCTGATGCTTGCTTCCGCCGTTAATACAATCGGAGTTTTTATCAACAATCCATTCATCGTCTGTGTGTCCGGTTGCCGGAATAGCTGTCACGTCTGTCTTAGCATCACAACGTGTACAGTGTCTGGACTTGCTTCCGTCTTCCGTACAGGTTGCGGCTTTGTCAACGGTATGGGTTTCCTCATAATCATGTCCGAGTTTTATAAGAACGGCACTTTCAACTTCACCACAAACGGAACAAGTTCTTTCTCTTACGCCGTCTGTTGTACAGGTTGCCGCCTTTGTTGTTTTCCAAGAGCCGTATGCGTGAGTGGTGCTTCTGGTTTCTCCGCAGACATTACAATCTGTATCACAATCGTTATCGTAGCTGTGTCCTGTTGCCGGAATCACGGTAATATCGATCTTATCATCACAGCGTTTGCAATGTCTGGACTCGCTTCCGTCTTCCGTGCAGGTTGCAGCTTTGTCAACGGTAAAGGTATCGGAATAAAGATGACCCCTTTTTTCAGTAATTATGTCAAAAGAGTCGCCGCAGATTGTGCAGGTTCTTCTCAGTAAGCCATCTTCTGTACAGGTTGCACTTTTTATCAATTTCAGATCATAATCGTGGCTGGTTTTTCTCGTTTCTCCGCAGACATTACAATCTGTATCACAATCGTTATCGTAGCTATGACCGGTTGCCGGAATAACGGTAATATCGATCTTGTCATTACAGCGTGTGCAGTGTCTGGACTTGCTTCCGTCTTCCGTACAGGTTGCATCCGTGTCAACAGTATAGGTTTCCGCATAATCATGTCCGGTTGCTTCAACAATTTCCTGTTCAACAAGAACTTTACCGCAAACAGAGCATTTTACGCCTTCGGTAAGACCTGTTTCTGTACAGGTAGCTGATACCGCAGGAATGGATTCTTCCGTATGTCCTGACGGAATTTCTGTGTTCTCGGAGCGAACTTCACCGCATAAAGAGCATTCTTCATGCTTCACGCCGTTTTCCGTACAGCTTGCCTCTTTATCGGTTACCCAATTCCACTCATGGGAACAGTTTTTAACCGTAAACGTTACCGGTGAGCTAGCCGTGCCATAGTTGAGGTATTTTGTGTTGACAGCAGTGACCTTAGCGGTATATGTACCGGGTTCAAGCTGTAATTCACTGCTTGTGCCTGTATAATCTTTCTTGATGATTTCGGTTCCGATCGAGCCTGCCGAACTGCCTTTCCAGATACGAAGTCTGTAAACACGGTTGTCGAACCGGCTGTCCTTCAGCGGAGACGATGTCCAGCTGAAAGAAACGGGATTGCCGGATTTGACCGTAAGAGTCGGGACCGAAGGAGCGGAAGGCTTTGAATAATTGACACCGTCATTTGAAAGAGGATAAACATTAAATTGCTGTGCGGTGCTTTTGTTATACTCCCACGCCTGTACATTCGTGCCCGGTGCAGTAGAAGCGCCGACACAGTCCATTACAACAGATCCGCATGCGCTTCTGAATCCGTATGAGCCGCCGTCAAAGCTGTAATATACAATCCACTCCTGTGCTGCGGTTTCGTTAGGCGGCCAAGACTGAATATTGGTGCCGTTGTTGGCTTCCAGATTATACAAATCTATTCTGTTTCCGTCATACGCACTTGTAATCCGGTATCTGCCGTCGGAAGTCCGTTCAAAATACCAGATTTGTTTCGGGTCAGTCGTGTCAAGTCCGTTTGCAGCAATCTGAATATTCGTTCCGGTATTCTCTATATGTCTCCAATCCGGTCTGTTAACGATATAAGCCCAGAAGCCTGAGCTGATATCATTCAATCCGACATGACCGATAAAAGCATCCCATGTATCGGGGCCGACGACTCCGTCAACCTCAAGTCCTAAATCCGACTGAAAATATCTGACCTGAGCCTCTGTGGCGGAGCCGAACTGACCGTCAACGCTTCCACAGTCATAGCCGAGCCAGTTAAGACAAGTCTGCATAAATCTTACTTCGTTTCCGCTTGTTCCCGACTTCAGATAGTATCCCGGATAGGAAGGATAGGTAGCAGGTTTGTTGAAGTCAAAAGCCTCAGGAGAACCATTATAATTTGGAACCCCATAACCTTGAATCATACTACTAGAAGTAGATATAGTTCTACGATCAACTTGTTGATGGTAATTTCCTTCGATAGTATGAACATAGCCGTTTTCTACATATTCTACTATTCCAGTGTGATCCCAACCAATATCACCCCCGAAATTGTAAAAAATAATGTCACCTCTTTGAGGATAATGTGAACTTCTTGGATAATATGGTATGCGCATACCCGGACGAGTTTGTCCGTTATAAACATAATCTACTGCGGCAGCCCATCCGGTCAAATGAATGATATCATCCTCTATTCCTGCCTGTCTGGCGCACCATAACACAAAAAATGCACACCATGGACAATTATTACTGCCAAAATAAGCGCCATATTTATTATCATTGTTGTACCCTTCCGGACATCCCACCTGTGTTTGAGCTATTTGTACAATATCCTCTCTTTGATCGCCGGTATTAATATGTGTGTTTTCATATGCAGCGCTAGCCTTAATTCCAAACCAATCTCCAATACTTGTCAATGGCACCACACTCAGCACCATCAACACCACCAAAAACGTAGACAGAATCCGTTTAAAATGTTTTTTCATTTTTCTACCTCCATTCAATTACACAAAAATCAGCCTTTTTGTATAGTGTATATTTTAATGCTTTAAAAAGTGAAGAACAAGATGTAACCACGTTGTTCAAAATAAAAATTTCGCGGGGGACACCTGTCACCGATTTTTATTAAAATTCTTAAAACATGGTTACATTTGTAAAAGAAAGCAAAAAATGATATAATTAAATGATACTAATTTTCAAGAGGTACCCGGATGAAGCATATATTACAAAAGATTCTTAAAGAAAACGATATAAACCACAGCCAATTTGCCAGAGACTTAAATATTGCAAGAAGCTATGCAGTTGCCATACTGAACGGAACCAAGCCCGTTACCGATAATATCTATAAAAAACTGATGTCGCTCGATTACATTTCCGGCAAGTATATGGAAGATATTTCAAATGAATACTTCAAAATCAAATACGGCGCAAACGAACTCAAGCTTGTAAAATACTTTCTGTCACTCGGAAAAAAATTCACGTTTGAGCCGATTCAAACAAAATATTGCGAGACGGAATATCCTTTGCCTCAAGCAGTCGGCACACCGGACAAAGACGGTATCATCAGAACCGCCTGCACGCTTTTGCATAAAGCGATCGCCGAAAAGACCACATTCTATACCAATTACCCTTTCGGCCTTGAAGAGCTTGACGATTCTCTCTATGCCGTATATAAAAATGAATATCAGCCCGACAATCCGCTGATCTCTCATATCATTTCTTTATCAGGAGAAACCGACAAAGAAGCGATTCTTTCGTATTGGAAATGTCTGAAATGGGGCAATCTCAGAGTTACCACATCTGTTATCAGCGAACCGACACAGAGAGGTATTATGCCCTATTACGCCGTGTGCGGAAATGCCGTTCTTCTTTTCTCGGAAGATATGGTAAAAGGTACTGTTTTCATTTCTTCCGAAACAGCCGATTATTACGCCGAAGAACACAACAAAAGAGCGGAATCGGCCCACCCGTCAATTAAAATCATAAAAGATGAATCCGAATTGCTTACGGGGCAGGATTTCGTAACGCTCAAGTATCTGAAATCTTTGAGTACATATATTTGCCCGATGAACGTTTGCGATTATGATATGCTGTATCGCACCACCACCGATAATCCGGAAAAACTGAAAGACGCTCTGATCCGGGCCTATATCAATTACTACGGATATACCAAAGCGCAAAACATACTGTTCACATACTACACAAATGACACGTTTGAAAATTGGATGAAAAACGGATTACTGTATAATGTAAGCGAAAAATATCTTCATGAATTTTCCGTTGAAGACCGGATCACCGCACTGAACAATGTCATTGACGGCGGCATGTATCTGATGATGAAAAAAGATACCGCAAACTTTTATCGCGGATATGATGCCAGCTCAACAGACAAGCGCGTGATAACGCATTTTGTGCTTACGAACCCCGGCCACACAGATTATGAAATCTATATGGGCATTGATAAGAACAAATACCGTGGATTAGATGATTTCACTTCTGCACTGTTTGCATATATCGAATTGGGAAACAGAGTGTATACCCGTGAGGAATCCGATTTTATGATCAGACAGTTGCAGGAACTTTATAGGTAAATGAACAAACCAATGGTAGGGCTACTGATGCTTGCGCTGTTGCGGTGGAAGATGCTATAAAATAAGAACGGAGCTGTAAAAAAACAGCCCCAAAAAAAGAAAAGACTACCAACCGAAAGGAAAGTAGTCTTTTTTTGCGGTAAAAGTAACGAAAATAAAAATACAGATCATATTAGATTATTCTCGTAGATGATTTTTGTTCCGGTATTTTCAAACATGAAGGGAACAAATTTATTGTTACTAAATTCGTGAAAAAATTTTTCCTGATTTTCAGTCGGGACATACAGCAACATAAAGCCGCCTCCCCCGGCACCGAGAAGCTTTCCTCCCAACGCTCCACTTTGCTTAGCCTTTTGATATAGAACATCAATTTTCTCATTTGTAATACAGCTTGACAGTGAGCGCTTCAATGTCCAAGTATAATCAAACAATCTTCCTAAATCATCAAGATTCCCACTTGTCAAAATGCTTTCTGCAATATCCACTAATGATTTCATTTCGTGTAATTGGGAAAGCGTTGAGGGTATATTTTTTTTCTGTTCCTCTGCAATAGCTCCGGAAAAATGGGTAAAGCCGGTAAACATCAGGACTAAGTTTTGCCGGAACGATTCAATTCTGCTGTCAGGTATTTGAATCGGTATGACTTCATAAGACTCCGAAGTAAAATTCAAACGATTAAAGCCACCAAATGCGGCAGCAATCTGATCCTGAACGCCGCCGGCTTCCTGACAGAGCTCGCGTTCAAGGCGGATTGCTTCTTTCGCCAGCGTCATACGGTCAGGATATTCACCTTTAAGCGCATGCATCCCCTGCAAAAGCCCGACCGCAAAAGCTGAACTTGAACCGATTCCGGAACATGCAGGTAAATCTGCATCATAAGCAATCTGGATCCGGTCTGTAGGAATATAACTTAAAGCAGCTCGTACAAGTGGGTGCTGAACCTGAGAAGGATGATTGAAACGTTCGATTTTGGAGTATGTAAATTGATTTTTATATTCAAAAAAAGGGGGAAGATGACGCATTGACACATAACAGTATTTATCAATTGTCGTAGAAATCACACTTCCGCCGTACTGAGAAAAATATTCATAATAATCTGTGCCTCCGCCAAAAAATGACATTCTGAACGGCGTTCTTGTTATAAGCATATATTTTCCTCCCACTGAAGTTCTTCCGTCAGTCCGAGTAACGACTTTAAAAGTTTATTATCCATGATTGAACAAGAAGCCCGCTTATCTTTGAAAAATTTTTCTCCTTGCTCCTCAGATATTTTTTTTACCAACGACAGAGGAGCTCTGATTTTTTGAGCCAATATACATCCGATTTCATATTTGCTCAAATCCGTATCTCCACATACATTCAGTGCTTCAGGCAATTCAATGGGTAAAGATGCAAGTGAAACTAATATCTCTGCCACAGAATGAAAGCTAAGTACAGAACGCCTTAATCCGTCTATCATTTCGATCGGATTATTATTGCTTAAATCTGAACAAATTCTGTCATAAAAATGAGGTTTGGATAAAAGAGACGGCCCCAACATAAACGGCAACCGAACAGCAGTAAACCCCGCTGATTGTACTATTTTTTCTGCCGCAGCTTTTTGTCTGCCGTACTCATTAACAGGATTCAGGTCTGATTCTTCATTGAACTTTGGATATTTATTATTATTCTCACCATATACACAGTCAGACGAGGCAAAGATCAATTTATCAATATTCGAAAAAACTGATAAAAACTGTTTCAGGGATTCGACATTTACATTCCATGCTTCCTGCGGATGTTGATAAACAAAGTCTATATTATGGCAAGCTGCCAAGAAAAACACTTTAAGCGGTTCCTCTTTGCATTCTTTTGCAAGTTCTGTTAAGTCAGCTCTTTTTGTCACATCGCACTGAATGTATTTCACATTTTTCAGCGGCAAGGTATTTCTCAGATCACGAACCGTTGCCAAAATCGGTTCATCTGTTTGGGTGACAGCATATTTTAAAAGATAGCTCCCGAGAAATCCGCTTCCAACAACCAAAATCATTTTCTCACCCGATCAGTATTTGCAAATTCAGTAAATACTCTTTCAACTTTTTGAAACAGCGATTGAACAAAAGGATCTTTATTATATATGATTGAGTATACATACAGGAACCATGGGAAAAATATGATTCTTACATCCATCGTTGTTCCGGAAATAATAGAATGATAATAAAAGACCGTTCCAAGATAGCATATTATATTCGCGGCATAAATCACCCGGAACTTTTGTACTTTCTTGCTGTTTTTTTCAAATTTAAATGTCTGACTTTTCTTATTTTCGAAGGCTCCAAGACTTTTAGCAAACAGCCAAATAAACAAAAGCAGAAAAAGCATAATTGTCAATTCATAACGCAGATAGTAAAAATCTGACATGGAAGACAACTCAGAAATCTTGATAAAGCTATATATCAAGGTAGCTATGCCGGATAAAAAGCCTAACGAAATACAGTTATAAAATAAACTGTCATCATTCTTTCTGTTATGATTCGTATCTTCTGATGAAGTCAAATCCTTGTGCGCAATGATAAGAAAAAGAGAGGGCGCAGCATAAAATAAATAGTTGATTTTGTAAAAACAAAAAACAGCTGAAATTGCAACAGCGGCTAAAGCTCCGATTTTTCTGTTTTTTATCATATATAACGACAATACAGAAGCGAATATAATGAGTATATATAACACGGAATCTGTATTTGAAAAATTATATAATGCCGACGAAAGCCAAAGAACGGCAAAAAACAAGAATACCGATATTCTTCTGAAATGTACTTTCATAACACTAAAACCAACCTTGTAAAATTGAATTATGCGTACGGATTAAAAACAGATGTTGCATAAAAAACAGCATAAGGAATCAGAACAGACTGAGGAATTTTTGAAATATAGGTATTGATATATTCCCAATCCACGTTTCCTTCAGAGGTAATCACAAAAAGGAAAGAGACAAAAAGCGGAAGAAAAGCATGTCCCGTCCATCTGACCACATCGGTAGAAAACAGAACGCCGAAAAGCATTGTTACAAAAAACAGTAATATCATACAAACAAAAGAAAACTGTTTCAATTTGTCGGTTGAATGTTTTTTGATTTGATAAAACAAGAATTTCATTATGAAAAAGACAACAGGTATAATGAAAATCAATGCCGCGATATTCTCTACCAAAGTAAGCTGAGAAAAATTAACTTGTATCTGTTGAATAACCATATTAATCAATGTTTTCAATCCGAAATCGTCTCCGGATATGGTTATGATACCTTCATCAACGACCATATCACTGCCTCCGCTGCGATATAGCGAAAAGTCATAAACAAAGAAATGTCGCACTCCCCGTGATTCCAGAATCTTGTTAAACTCATCCATT
>JBJFHV010000368.1:0-1712 GCA_051894015.1 Acutalibacteraceae bacterium
CACGCCTACGGAATGAAAAAAACCGAAGTTTTTTCGATCGTTTCGATGATTAACGTCACGACGGTCGATCCCGAAGGACATGCCTTCACCCAGTCTAGACGGGTGTATTCCTATTCGACCAACCTCGGACGGCTCGAAAGGCTCAACTCCCTTTCAAGAAGCATCTGCTGTCAGTCGGTCAGCTTCGAAGAAGCGCGGAAAACGCTCGATGCGATCAGCGGAGAAAAAAACGGCTTTCACACGACTGCTTGTATCGGAGCCATGCTTGCCGCGGGCGGATTTGCCGTATTTTTCGGCGGAACGTGGAAAGACTGTCTTGCGGCGATGCCGATTGCCGTGATGATCTATCTGATGAATACCTATATCAAGGCGCGCGGAATGAGCAAGCTTTTTTATACCGCCCTTTGTTCGATCGTATCCGGCTTTCTTGCGATTTTCTTTGTCAAAATAGGCTTCGGTGATAATGCGGCGATGATCATGATCGGCGATATCATGCTGATCATTCCCGGCGTTATCCTGATCAACTCCATACGGGAAATGCTTTGCGGAGACCTGATGTCGGGAATGCTGCGGCTTCTGGAATCGCTGATTCTTTCGATCACGATTGCCTGCGGCTTCTCGATTCCCATCATGATCTGTTCGGCTTTTTAGGGAGGAAAACGTATGACTGTCAATCAGGCACTGATCACCGTTCTTGCCGGAACGGTCGGAACCTGCGGCTTTTCGCTGCTGTTTCGCATCAACAAAAAACACGTCGCCTTTGCGACAATCGGCGGCTTTATCACCTGCGTCGTATATGTGATCTGCTGCCGCTATATCGAAGATGTATTCTTCCAGAATTTCATACCGGCTCTTGTTGCGACCGCCTATTCCGAAATCATGGCGAGAGTTACAAAATCCCCGGCGACGCCCTATATCATCTGTTCCGTTATCGCTCTTGTTCCCGGCGGAAAGCTTTATTACACAATGTATTACTTCGTTTCGGGCAGCTATGCGGACTTTCGTGTCACGGTGCTCGAAACACTGAAAATTGCCGCCGGTATTGCCGTCGGGATCATCATCATCTCTGTCATCATTCATCAGATCAATTACAATAAGTTCAAACAGATTTATGATATAGACTAAAAACATCTCCTGTCTTTCAAATTGAAGGACAGGAGTTTTTTAATCAGTATTCACCTTTATTGTCAAATATCACGACATTTTCAAATCCGCTTTTTTTCATCGCTTTGACGTATCGCCAGGAGTATTCATCAAAAGCAATCCGCAGTATCAGCTGCTTTTTTTCTCCCGTTTTTTGCTTCAAAGAGGAAAAAAGCGAAATCATCGAACTGTAATCGGTTTTTTTATCAATGACATAGCTGTCCGGTCTTTTCGCCGTATCCACACAAACCGCATCGGCATCACTTTTCATAAGAAGCTCCGAATACGATCCGCCCGAAAGAATATCGTCGGCACTGAACGAAAGAATCAGCTTCGAATCCGCCGTCAGCGAGGCTTTGATCTCGTTGACAAAATCGAGAAGAACGTTTCCGCGTTCGGATTTTTTCTTTTCTCCCGGAAAGCCTGCCGTATCGGCGCCGGTTCCGTCCGGGAAATCCGCATCTTCAAGAAGAAAATTCTTGATACCGAAGCCGTTGACTTGCCTGAGTACATCGATCAGATATTCACGAGCTTTTTTGCTGTACGGATTCAGATAAGTTTTACCGCCC
>JBJFHV010000369.1:0-1711 GCA_051894015.1 Acutalibacteraceae bacterium
TTAAAACAATTTCAGATACGGAAATTGTGATAAATTCCGAAGTTCTTGATACCTTTAAGCTTGAAATACCGGAAGCATTTTCAGATGCAAAAACCGTTGTTACAAACCAATAATTATACACTGTTGTTAACAGCTTGCAAGGTGCGATTTTTGTCGCACCTTGTCGGCGCATATATTATTAAAAAGGATTTTTGATATGAGTTCTGTTTTTGCCTGTATGGATGTATTTTTGCGCGACGGCCTGATGTATTCGATTCTGGCTCTCGGCTTTTATATATCCTTCAGTATTCTTGATTTTGCCGATCTGTCTGTAGAGGGTACCGTGCTTCTCGGCGGAGTCAGCTATTCTCTTCTGGTTTGCAAAGGCGTCAATCCCTGGCTTGCCATCATCATTGCCTTTATTTTAGGCTCACTTGCGGGCTGTGTGACGGGCTTCCTTCACGTCAAGCTGAAAATCAGACCGCTTCTTTGCGGTATTCTTGTTTCCACTGCGCTGATATCCGTCAATCTTGTACTTGCCGTTGTCGGAAACGGAGGCAGTTTTAACGGTGAAGGCGCTTTGAGCACGATCTCTTTTTCAAGAAGCGACCCTACTGTTTTGCGCACTTTCCCGGCTTCTCTGATTCCCGATAAGGCCGGTTCATTCAACCTTCGTGAACTGATTACTTTTCTTGTTGTTGCCCTCGTTTTCAAGTTTATACTTGACTGGTACCTGAAAACCAAAAACGGTCTTTTGCTTCGGGCTACCGGCTGTAACGAGCAGTATGTTTCCATGCTTGCAAGAAATCCCGGAAGAAGTAAAATTACGGGTCTTGCAATTTCGAACGGATATGCCGCGGTTGCCGGTGCACTGATTGCAACCTCGAGAGCGAACGCCAACCAGGGAATGGGCATCGGTATGATCGTCATCGGACTTGCCAGTGTTATCATAGGCCTTTCTCTCTTTGGAAAATTACGGTTCCTGAAGCCGACGACCATGGTCATTCTCGGCTCCATTGTCTATCAGGCTTGCCTTGCGATTGCGACCTATCTCGGTGTTCCGTCTGCCTATAATAAAATTATAATGGCAGTACTGTTTACGGTCGCTCTCGTTTTCAGCAATTCCATTAAGAAAGGGGAGTCAAAGGCATGATCGAATTTGTTGATATCGTAAAAAAATTCAATGTCGGGACTCCCGATGAAACGACTTTGTTTGACGGCTTTAACCTCAAAATTGAAAAAGGAGAATTTGTTTCGGTTGTCGGATCCAACGGAAGCGGAAAAACGACGATGCTCAATCTTCTTTGCGGTTCTCTTCCGATTGATTCCGGAAAGATTCTTCTTGACGGTAAGAATATTACAAAACTCAGCGAATTTGCAAGAGCGAAATACATCGGCAGAGTGTTTCAGGATCCGCAAAAGGGGAGCGCGGCAAAGCTTACGATCCTTGAAAATATGGCGCTTGCCGACAATAAGAATAAGCGGTATCTTCTGACATCGGCCATCAATAAAAAGCGTATTGACTACTATAAAACTATGCTTGAAGAATGCAATATGGGGCTTGAAAACCGCCTTGACGTACAGGTTGGCTCTCTTTCCGGCGGACAAAGACAGGCGCTTGCCCTTGTGATCGCCAATATGTCGGATATTGACATTCTGATTCTTGACGAGCATACGGCGGCGCTCGATCCGAAGTCATCCGAACGAATCATGGAACTAACCGATATGTTTA
>JBJFHV010000370.1:0-1704 GCA_051894015.1 Acutalibacteraceae bacterium
CCGATTTCCTGGGCTTGATGGGCGACTCGTCCGACAATATCCCCGGTGTCGCCGGTATCGGACCGAAGACAGCAGGCGACCTGGTCGCAAAATACGGAAGCATCGACTATATTTATGAAAACCTCGATTCGCTCGATATCAAGAAGGGTGTTCACGATAAACTGCTTACCGATAAGGATAACGCTTTTTTAAGCCGCACGCTCGGCACGATCTGCCTTGACGCACCGATCGACTGCGATCTTTCGTCTTATGTGCCGGCACCCGTCAATAACGCCGAAGCGATCAAGCTTCTTGTCAGCCTTGAGATGTTTGCGATGATCGAAAAGCTCGGACTGACCGCCGAAAAAGCGGAGATTCAGACGGCGCAGGAGGAAAAGGATACCCTTGCTTTCTCGGAGGAAAGAGATTTGCCGGGTCTTCTGGGGCGGCTGAAAAACGATGGCAAGGCGTACTTTGTGACACTGTATAAAGGAAAAGAAATTTCGGGCTTTGTTTTCTCGTTAGAAAAGGAACTGAAGCTTGTGGAAAGCACTTGCTTTGACTTTGACAGCTTTTGCGAAGCCTTTCTTTGCGGCGAATGGGAGAAATATACCTGCGACGTCAAGCCGCTTTATAAATTTGCACTGTCCAAGGGACTTGAACTAAAGAATGTCATGATGGATACAAGCCTTGCCGGCTATATCCTCAATCCTTCCGCAAGCAGCTATGACCCGCTTCGTCTTGCGGCAGGCTTCAGCATCACCGTGCCCGAATTTGACTGCCCCGAAGCTTTGAAAGAGGTATGCTCGTTTGCGGCCGTGCTTCGTGCAGTCAGCAAAAAGGCGGCTGACGAGATCGAAGAAAACGGACAGCACGAACTATTCTATGATATTGAATTACCGCTTGCAAAGGTTCTGGCCTCGATGGAGCTTTACGGCTTTCTTGCCGATAAAGATGCGATTGCTTCGTACGGAACGGAGCTTGAAAAAAGTATTGACGAGCTGAAAAGAAAGATTTTCGATCAGGTCGGCTTTGAGTTTAACCTCAATTCGCCCAAACAGCTCGGCGAGGCTCTGTTCGAAAAAATGGGACTCCCGGCGAAAAAGAAAACCAAGTCGGGCTATTCCACAAACGCCGAGGTGCTCGAGGAGCTTTCCTACGATTACCCGGTTGTGGCGGATATTCTTCGTTACCGTACGCTGTCGAAACTGAAATCGACCTATTGCGACGGTCTTTTGAAAGAGATTGAGGACGACGGCAGAATCCGCTCAACCTTAAATCAGACCGAAACCCGCACGGGAAGAATCTCTTCGCTCGAACCGAATCTTCAGAATATCCCCGTCCGCTACGATGAGGGCAGAAAAATCCGCCGCTTCTTTACGGCAGGTGAGGGGAACGTGCTGATCGACGCCGACTATTCCCAGATCGAGCTTCGCGTGCTTGCCGATATCGCTGAGGACGAAACGATGATTGCCGCGTTCAATAACGGCGACGATATCCATGCCATTACCGCTTCGCAGGTGTTCAATATGCCGCTTGAGATGGTAACGCCCTTAATGAGAAGCCGTGCCAAGGCGGTCAACTTCGGAATCGTTTACGGCATCGGTGCTTTTTCGCTTGCCAAGGATATCGGCGTCACAAGAAAGGAAGCCGATAACTATATCAAAGGCGATCTGCATCATTACAGCGGAATCAACCGCTATCTGACACATGAGGTCGAGTTGG
>JBJFHV010000371.1:0-1703 GCA_051894015.1 Acutalibacteraceae bacterium
CGGGTCAGTCGCTGTTTTTCCTGATCAAAGCGATGAAGCGGGGGAGGCAGCTCGGAATCAGCCGTGACAGTCTGAAAAACACGATCACGTCAAGCGCTGTTTTTTCGATTGCTCCGGCTGTCGGAATCGCCGTAACGGTCCTTGTGCTTTCCGTCGCGCTCGGATACATATTGCCGTGGATCCGGCTTTCGGTCATCGGTGCGATTCAGTACGAGGTACCTGCCGCCGAAGCGGCGATTGAAGCCGCCGGTGTATCGGGCGGTATCGGAAAGGAAATCACTGACCCGAAAACGTTTACGACGGTCGCCTGGGTTATGACACTCGGAAGCGTTCTTCCGTTGGTTCTGATTCCGATTTTTCTCAAGAAGATCCAGAAGAGCATCAGCGGCGCCGTCAACAAAAATGCCAAATGGGCTGACACGATGTCCGCAGCGGCGTTTATCGGACTGATTGCCGCCTTCTTAGGCCGCGGAATCGCCGGACTCGGAGAAAAGACCGAACCGGGAGCCGAAATTTACGGTGACGGTGCGGGTGTGCTTTCGCTTGTTGCCATTGTTTCGTCTGTTGTTTACATGCTGATTCTTGAGCTTATCAATAAAAAGATGAAATGGAAATGGCTGGAAGCGCTTGCCATGCCGCTGAGTATGCTTCTTGCGATTGTGACTGTTTTTCTTGTTGCGCACTTCCTGCCCGATGTTGCAAAAATCGAGTGGAGATATTAAGAGAGGAGAATGAAAAATGAAAAAAAGAGAATATATTGATTCTGTCCATTTTTACGGAAGAATATGGTGCATTTTAGCTCTCGTTGTCTTTCTTATGGTGCCGACGGCTATGTGTCTTCATTTCGGTGTCTGGCCTGAGGCGGGAATCGTGCTCAAGGGCTTGGGTTCGGTTGCGATTTTGTTTTATCCGACCGCGGTGATCGAAGTGGTTTCCTATGCGCCCCTGCTCGGTGCAGGCGGAACCTATCTTTCGTTTATCACCGGTAACATCACAAACCTGAAAATGCCTTGCGCGCTCAACGCGATGGAAAACGCAAAGGTCAGAGCCAATTCAGAGGAGGGCGAGGTCATTTCAACCATCGCCATTGCAACTTCCGCAATTGTAACAACCATTGTTATCGCCGTTTTTGTTGTTATTTTTGCTTTCATTCCGTCCTTCAAAGACCTTGTAAGCCAGGAGAATTCCGCTTGGTCCATGACATTTAAGCAGGTCACGCTGACCATTTTCGGCTCTCTTGCCGCAACCTATTTCGTCAAGCATTGGAAAATCGCAATTTTCCCGATTGCCGCCGTTTCGATCGTTCTGATTTTTGCCGGAACGCTTCCCGTCGGAACGCTCATCTTTGTCGGCGTTGCCCTTTCGCTGATCGGAGCGCAGGTTATGTATAAGCTGAAAATTGTCGGTCACGACGACGAAAAGAAAGAAGCAAAAACGGCGGACGCGAAGTAAACCGCCGCATGGAAAATAACGCATAAAAAAGCAATCCGCCCGAAATGAGCGGATTGCTTTTTGTTCTATTGCTTTAATTACGCTTCGGTTTCCGAAGGCTCTTCTTCGTTGTCTTTTCCGGTGATCTTTGCGATAAAGTCAGTAAAGAATTTCTTGATAAAATAGAAAACATCTGAAAGATAAGCGATAATTGCCAACATTGTACTTCACCTCCTTTTCATAAAACTATTTTCATGTTTTTAATGGCAACG